>CAYWBR010000079.1:0-12599 GCA_964456675.1 uncultured Bacteriovorax sp.
TTAATGTGCCGCCTATTTTAACTTTTATTTTATATACGTCTCTATCTCTAGTTATTGATTTGGCAATAATTAAGCCATCATCAAAAAGAATTCGTGCCCCATCATGGCAGTCATCAACTAATTTTTCATAGATTGTTGGGATGAAGCAATCTTTGTACTCTGGATATTTATCTTTTAACTTAGAAGCTCCGATTACCCATTCCGTATCTGCTTTTAAAATAAGTGGCTCTGGTAACTTATCCACTCTGATTTTTGGCCCCTGAAGATCTGCCAAGATGGCCACTTCATAGCCAGTCTTGCGACTGGCCTCACGAATATTATTAATGACCTGACGATGCCCTTCATAGGTTCCGTGAGACATGTTTACTCGACAGACATTCATTCCTGCATTAATTAGTTTTTCAAGAACATCTAATGACGATGACGCTGGACCAATGGTGGCGACAATTTTTGCTTTTCGCATGAAAATTCCTTTTATATTTTTTATTATTTTAACATAAAAAATATAGAAAGGATTATAGAATTTTATTTATTGCTGCAAAACATTTTAAGAATCTTTAGCATTTAGCCTATCTTCATATTGTTGACGAAGCGTAGACTTTTCTAGTTCAGTCGCTTTAAAAAGTCGCTGTAAGTTTGCTTCAGCTTCGGCCAATTTTAGGTTTTTGTCTTTTTGGCTTTCTATACGTTCTCTGCCAAGTTGATCCTCGTATTTTTGAACTATTTTGTTGACCATTTTCTCAGTCTCAGAGCGATCTCGATAAATCATGCTTTCATACCTATTTCTAAGTTGTTCTAGCTCATTTTTATGAGATTCTGCAATTGCCTTAAACTCAATTTCCCTTGCTTGCTCTTCTTTTATATTGCGCTCTTCTGAGTTAGCTTTCAGTGACTCAATTTCTTTATTTGTCTTTCTTTCTATCTGAGAAATCTTATTTTCATAGCTATCAATAACTTTTTCAGCTTGGCGTCTAAATTCCTCCATCTTCTTACCATTGGCCATATCTTTTAATTCTAGCTGCTTTTCGTATTCAATTTTCAAAGCAGTTAAATCACTATTATGTTCGCGCTTACTTTTTTCGATATAACTACTCTTATCTTTAGCAAAATCATCCTTAAGACTAGATAACGTTTCCATGTTTTTTTCATTTAGAGAATTAACCACTTTTCCAAACTCAATTCTTTGAGCATCGATTGTTTTCTTAGAATCTTTCTCTGACTTATATAGTAATTCATCTTTTGCAATATTTGATTTTTCACTTTCTTTTCTAATTACTTCTAAATTTGAATCATTGGTTTTCTTAATGTTTTCTAAGGATTCTCCAAACTCTTTATTAGCTTTCATATCTTGACGCTCAAGTTTTTGAACATAGTTTCCTTTTAAGTCTTTTATTTTCTCTCGGTACTCTAGATCTATTTTATTTTCTTTCGCAACATTATTCTCACTTTGGGAACTAAGTTCATCCTTTAGTTTAAACAACCTTTCTTCGTAATTTTTAACGGTGTTATCAAAACTTGATTTAAGTCCATTTCCACCGCTACCTCCGATAATTTTTTGATCAGCAAGACGTTGTACGTTTCTTAAATCATCATTATATTTTTTTTCTCTATTTTTGTTTTCTTTTATATGTTCTATCTGAATTTTTTCTTGGTCATAGGCATTTCGTTTTTTTATCTGCTCTTGCAAGTTTGAAAAAACTTCTTGATTACGTTCAGATTCTTCTACTTTAGAACTCATTAAATCTTTTACTCTAGAGCCTTGCTGGGCTTGTAGATTTTTTAAATCAGATTCAAAACTTGCTCGTTGTGCTTCATTATCCTCTTTCAAACGACCTAACATTTTACTTCTATCTTCAACTCCACTAGCACGCAATTCATTAATTTCAGAATCTTTTTTTCTTGCTAATTGCTCAATGCTTTTTCTAGAATCTAATCGATTTCTATCAAATTGATCTTTAGAGCGCTCATCTACGCTCTTAACTTGTGAATTAAAACCTTTTTCCATATTATTCAAATTTTTATCGTAGCGCTCTTTCATATTTTTCATAGCGACGTCATGTAGCCTACTATTTTCTAGAGTTGAGCGCTCATATTCATTTCTTAAATGGCTTAGTTTTTCAGAAGCACTTTGGCGGTCTCTCGCTCTATCTTGTTCGAGGGTTGACCTACTTTCTTTTAAATCTTCTAAATATTCTTTCTGTGAATCTGTTACAGCTTTTTTAGTAATGTCATTATAACGTTGCTCATTAATTGCATTTTGTTCTGATAATTCAGTTTTATGTAAATCATATGAAGCTCTTTGCTTTTCTAGTTTGCCTTCATAATTTTTTTTCAAATCATCTGTATTTTTCTCATAACTTTCTTTTAACTCATTTTGAGCATCACGATAACGGGCCTTGGTACTTGATAAACCTTGTGAATAATCTTTAACATCCATTACTCTTCCTCTTTGCTCTAATCTCATATGAATTAAAGAGATCAGATTATATTATAATCTCGGAACAGAAAGACTTTGAAGGATGGTAAAAAGCGCCATAAAAAAAGGGAGCAAATGCTCCCTTTTTTTACAGATTATCCGACCATTATTATTTGGTATTGGGCTATTTCACCAGCGCCTCATCAATAATCTCGCTAAAAACCTCAATATTTTGGGCCCCTGCGATCAATTGACCATTTACAAAAAACGTAGGTGTAGATTTCACTCCAAGCGCTTGACCTTCGGCCATATCTGCTTCTACCAGGGATAGATATTTTTTGGAATCCAGACAATTTGAAAATTCTTTTTCGTTAAGACCTAATTTTTTGGCAGATGCTTTTAAATTTGCGATGTCTAATTTAGATTGATCGCTAAACATCACATCGTGCAATTTCCAGAAAGCTGACATATCTTGCTCTTTTGCACACATAGCTGCCACCGCTGCATCTTTGGCCTGATTGTGAAAAGGAAGAGGAAAATTTTTAAAAGCTATCTTAATTTTTTTGCCGTATTTTTTTTCTAATTCACTGATCAGTTTTGCTCCTTTTGAGCAAAATGGGCACTGAAAATCAGAGAATTCTACAATAGTCACAACAGCATCATCTTTTCCCTTAAATGGTGCATTTCCAATCACTACGTTGAACACAGGGCGCTTTGGTTTTGCAAAATAAACTTCTACAGGGTTTTTTTCTGTTTGCTTAGAAAGCCATACATCGACTGCATCTTTCTTTTTTTCCATTTCGATAAACTGCTTAATTCTCTCTCTTATATCTGCATTGACTTGATCCTTTGGGATTGATCTCTCTTTTATAAATGACTCAATCTCTTTATCTGTCACTGAAATGTTTTTAGCAATAAATTTTGCTAGATATTCATCATTAGATAGACCTTGCTTATTTGGATCTTTATTCATAAATTTTTCTAGCAATAAAGCTTGAAGTCTTGCATAACGAAGCTCAAAAACTTTCATCTCAGCTTCAAAAAGTTCAGACTCAATTCCCCTATTTAGTTCAGCATCAGTTATACTTTCGCCAAGTACAGTTGCTGCAATACCAGCAGAACTTTGACTTTTGTAGGTAACATTAGGTTTTGAAGCAACAGACTTATTGCAAGCTGTTGTTGCTAGAAAAATTAATGAAAATGCAATTAGAGATTTTTTCACAAATCTGTCTCCTTATTTAATTATTAATCAGGCAATATTGTAACTAAATTTCAAGAAGAAAGCGATAGTTCGTTAATAAACTCGCGATAGGTTTTTGAGTTATTAATTAATTCAAAATGTTTACCGGACGCCGTTAGTCGGCCATTTTCCATGACTAAAATTTTACTGCTATTAACCAGTGTTTCAAGTCTATGTGCAACTATTAAAGTAAGAGAGTGCTCTTGCAACATTAATATTAATGAACGTAATGCAAGTTCAAGCTCTGAATCCATGGCGGAAGATATTTCATCAAAAAGCACAATATTTTTTCTAAGATAACATGCCCGTAATCCTGCGATTAATTGTTTTTGCCCAAGTGATAATTTTTGAGGATCAATCTTTGTAGATGGCGCTATTGCCCAACTTTCTAGATACGGGATTTTTAGTTGAAACAATTTCCATGATTTTAAAAAATCATCTAAATTTCCAAATCCCATCGTCAAATTAAAAAATAAGGATTCGCTAAAGATATGAGAATCTTGAGATACTAAGCTCACTTGATTTTTATAGATTCCCCAATTTGGCGATGTTGAATTAATAACCTCGTATTTAGTTTCACGCCCGGATTCATTGCTTGAAACTACTATTTTTCCTCTATCGAGAGTTAATGTGCCACTTAAAATATTCATCAAAGTCGATTTACCGCTTCCAGAAAGACCAACGATTCCTACAAGCTCACCTCTTGAGCCACAAAAAGAAATATCTTGCAAACTAAATGGGTTATCAAACTTTTTGGCATTATTATTACTTTGTTCCAAATCACTATTTGTTTTTGGATATTGAAACTCATCAATAAAAATATTTAATTGCAAAAAATCTATTTGCTCATCAATTTTTGTAATAGAGTCATAACACAAATCATTTAAAAAACTCTCTAACCTCAAAAGACCTGTATGAGCACGCTGAATATTTGCCAATTTTCCAGAAATTTCCTTAATAGGATTAATAGATCTTTGAATCAGGTCAATCATGGCCATCAGAAGTGATGAAATAACCACACCTGAAAAAGGTAGGACAAATGTACTAAAAACAAGGGTTATCGGGTAAAGAGATTCTGCAATTGCATAATAAAGTGCATCTGCTGCGTTTGCTTTATTTTGCGCCACTAAAAATTCAGAAAATGCACCATCTGTTTTTGTAAATGCATAATTTTCATTATCTATATAATATAGTTGTTTTAACCCCCCCACAACATTTGCGGTTGTCCGATTGACGAGTGCCTGAGTCGAGCGCAATTTAGAAAAATAAACACGCATTAAACTACTTCCTAAAATCAACAAAGCAATGGCAATTAATTCAAATACTGAAAGGGCACCACCAAGTATTGGATGTAATTTTATAAAACTAATAAGGCATGAACCGACAAAAAATAAATCTATAAATAATCCAAAAGCTCCGGAAGTAATGAGTTCTCTAATTGCTTCCGAATCATTAATAATCCGAGAAATAATTTCGCCCTGTGGGTATTTATCAGAATCTTTATCACTTGCCTTTAACCATGTTGAAAAAACACTTGTGCGTGTAAGATGAATAATTTCTCGAATATATTTATTAACAGTTATTTGAAATAACACTCGATTTATATAGACAAACAAAAAATTAATAAAAATATTCTGCAGCGATAAATAGAATACGTCTGGTGGCCCTTTAAAACTATCAGACAAGTATTTTATCAGATATGGCGTTAGACTTCCTAAATAAGCCGCTACAATTAAAAAAACAGAAATCAACAAAGCAAATATTCTAACTCTTTTATGCCAAAAAAAATTATACCATTTGTAATTTAAAATACTCATTAGTTTTAGTTCCAGTTTGCAATAAATCAGCTACACGTCCAGATTCAACAATTCCTTCCTCTTTATCTAAATATATTACCTTATCGCAATATTTTACGGTTGTTAATCTGTGACTTGTAAGAATGAATGTTTTATTTTGTAATTCATTATCACTTCTTAATGCCTGTAAAATTTCTTTTTCTACAATGATATCTACTGAAGAGAAAGGATCATCCCAAATAATCACGTCAGCATTGGCCAACAACGATCGCACAAGCAATAAACGCTTGGCCTGACCTCCGGATAAACGCTTACCGTTTTCTCCAACCTCTAAATTTAGGAGGCGATCAAGATCTTTGTCTATATAATCAAAGCCAAATAGCTTTAGATAATATTTTGCTTTTTCTATTTCTTTTAAACTTGGCTTTCTTCCCAAAAATAAATTCACTAAGATTGTTTCGTTAAAAACATAAGGGTCTTGAAAGGTAAAACTCATAGGTCGATCATTCTGCTTGAGCATCTCAGCCAATCCATAAAGAACTTCTGTTTTGCCTACGCCTGTTGCTCCGACGATAACAATCCAGTGATTATTTGCCATTTCTAGCTCTAGGACTTTATCCCAAAAAGACACTCGAAAAACACATATATCGTTTTTTTGCTCAAACTTATAAAGACTCATTTCTTTACTACTTGCAGAACTAATTTGTTGGTTGAAATCAATTAGCCTTTTCCACGATGCAGAGGATCTTGAAACCACCATTCCAATCCAAGTTAGGTAGTTCATTGGCTCCATAAATAAAAATATAAACCCAGAAAACAACACAAAATCTTCAGCTTTCATTTTTTGATTAAAGATTATATAGGCTCCCATGGTTAGCGCGCTACCAATCCCAAGAGCAATCATGGGCAAGGTAAAAGAAATGCCTAAACTTGTGCGGTAAAAATATGATAATTCCTTTAGCGAAGCGATACCAAAAAGATCAATAAACTTCTCTTCTGCATGGAAATTTTTAATGGTTTTTTTCCCATGAAAAGCCTCTATTATATTGTTCTGCAACTCACCTGATGATTTTTGCATTAGCCTAAATTCTTCTTTATTTCTAGTAATCACAATTGAAAAAACTATAAAAGAGATAAACATCGGTAACAAAGTCCAAATAAGCGCAGGCTGAAACTGTACCAGTCTAGGAACTAGAATACTAAAAGCTATAACGATATTGCCCAATTGCAGACCAACAAAACCGATAAGGGCCCTAACTTGATCGATATCACCAGTTAAATACTGAAAAATATCTCCATGGGTTAAATGATTGTACCTATAAGGAGAAGCTGACGAGATGGTAGTAACCAATTCTTTTCTAAGCTCTCTTTGCATAAGTCTTGCCGGAGTAAAAAACAATATTCTCGATGACGTTCTAAATAAAATAATACCAATAGCTAGCAAGAAAAAAATTGAAATTTCTTTAATTGTTAATGATGAATGAACCACTAAGTCTCTGGCCAAAAATGGCAATTCACTCTGAATAAGATGAGTGGCAATTAAGCAAAAAAAACCTAAAAAATAGGATATTGGATAATCGCGAAGCTGATTGACCACCAATTCCAAAAGATTTCTTTTAAAATAGGATTTATGAGTTTTTTTTAAATTAAGATCATGCATAACATGAGATTACACCGATAAAACTATTGTGAAAAAGAAATTTGACTAAGTTTCATAAGCTTTTGTAGAATATTCTGAGTAAAATTTACCTTACTTTTTAGTGCCGTAGCTCAGTGGGAGAGCACTACGTTGACATCGTAGTGGTCGGCAGTTCGATCCTGCCCGGCACTACCATTTTATAGAGCATGAGATAATTGCACTAATCTTTCTGCAATATCGTCCAAGGGCTCAATAAATTCTGCAGCACCTATATTGATAGCTTCCTTTGGCATACCAAAAACAACACAAGTATCTTCGTTTTGTGCGATAGTTTTTACACCTTTTTTTCTAAGCTCTAACATCCCCTTGGCTCCATCTTTCCCCATTCCCGTTAGAATAACGGCCATAGTATGTCCATAAAGATGGTTTAGTGAATTTAAAAACATATAATCAACCGATGGCTTAAAGCGGTTAACTGGTTCGTCATCAGTAATTTTAACAAAAGCTCTTCCCGCTCTATATTCCATTCGCATCTGAGTTCCCCCCGGTGCCACTAGAACCCGGTTCTTTTTTACCTCATCCCCATCTTCAGCTTCTTTCACTTCAAATGGACAAAGTTCGTTCATTCTTTTTGCAAATGCCAAAGAAAATACTGCCGGGATATGTTGAACAATTAAAATCGGAGGTATTTCATTGGGCATTTTTGTTAAAATGTCACGAATTGCTTCGGTGCCACCAGTTGATGATCCAAGTAGAATAAGCGATTCTAAATTAAATTTTGATGTCAACCGATTGCTGTTTCCCTCTTTTTTACGAGGACCAGTCCGTTTTTGAATTTTGGCCTTCGCCGCCATTTTTACTTTTTCCAAAATCAGTGGCGTTAATCGGTTAAGTTCTGATACTTCCGGTTTTTGAATATAATCAATGGCCCCATTTTCTAATGCCTCAAGAACCAGTGGTCCTTCGGCCATAGAGATAGAAGTTATCATCACGGTTGGAATATTAAATTGGGGGGCAATTTTTTTTAATAGTGTTACACCATCCATTTCAGGCATATGTATATCAAGAGTAATAACATCTGGTTGGTGTTTTCTAATAAGATCCTCTACTTCACTTGGCCTCTCTGCTGTTGCGCAAACTACTAGCTCAGGATCGCTGGAAAAAAGTTTAGTTAAAATATTTCTAATGGTTTTTGAATCATCTACAATTAAAACTTTAAATTTCTTTTTCTCATTTACAACAACCGAATTACTCTGTGGTCTTTTTGGATCTTCTGTTTTGCTAACACGAACTTTATTTTCTGATGCCAAAAAAACAGTTCGGTTCCACTTTCCTTTTCGACAAACTTAATAAATTTAAACGCATGTTTTTTAAATATATTTGTCAAATTTTCATATGATTTTTTTTGACCAATTACCTTCAGCTCCAAACGATTGAAATCAATTGCAACTCTTCGTTGCATCTCGATCAATAATTTTGAAATTTTTTCATCGAATAGGTCTTTACGTTTAATCAACATGCCAATAGATTTTTTATCATCAAAATGCATCGAGACAAAAAGATCATCGTCATTTAACTGAGTGTAAAACTCCTCTCCATTCGAGGAGTCATACAACTCAAGAGACTTCATAATTTTATTCACGGCCATTTTTATTTAGTACCTAAAAAATTTATCGACATATACGCAAAACTTGTGGCCGGAACGATATCGAATGCCACCTCACTTAATGGATGTTTGGCCATCTCTTTTTTACCTAGATCTTCTAGTAATAAATGAGCCTCTTCCCACTTAAGTATATCTTGTCCCATATGTTTTGATATCATCCCAAAGACAATCATCGAGCATGGTTTTTTCCCATGATCTTTTAACAGTGAACCATATACTTTTTTAAAGTCACCAAAATATATTTCATTTTCCTTTAGATCATTTGTACTTTCAGTGTAAGATAGCTTTCTGGTAAATTCTTTTGCCGATTCTTTGGTAAATGCTTCAACAATTTCACCATGTCCTTCAAATAAAACTATCGTAGGAGGCTGATTGCCGACAAACTCAGACATCATTCTCTTTAATTTTGCTAAATCCGATATAGATGCAAAAATAACTCGCATTTTATCTTTTGCGTTTTTTATTTCTATATGTTTTGCAAAATCTTTATCCACTGAACTAATTGCAGGTTTTTGATATAAATCCCGCGCCACCGAACGCAGCTTGGTCCTAATTTCCTCACCTCGTTCTTCCATATTATTAAGCGCTGGTTTTTCTACATAGTCACTTGCTCCATACTTCAATGCTTTCATTGCCACATCTGAGTCTTGGCGTGATACTGATGTAATCATAACAACAGGAGGATGTGACTTATTCCAGTTTTTTTCTAAATACGTAATACCATCCATCTCTGGCATATGGATATCTAACGTCACGAGATCGACTTTTGTTGTTTTTAATTTTTCCATAGCTTCTTTACCGTTCATTGCTGTAGCGACGACTTCAAAGCCATGTTCCTTCGATAATATTTTTTTCAACAGTGTTAAAATTGAGCCCGAGTCGTCTACGCACATAACTTTGAAAACTTCTGGAGCTAAGTCAGGCACATGGACAATCGCACGTCCCTCTTTAACCACCGGTGCAGCTTTTACTTCTTGAACGTTTTTGGCCTTATCAACAATTGATTTAAACATATACACAGATGGACCAACTGATGAAATATCTAACTTCAGGCCAGTTAAAGATTCACTGATACCTGAAAAAAACACCGATCCAGGGTGCATAAACTTAAACATTTCTTTACAAATTTGTTCGATTTGATGGGGCTCAAAATAAATAAAAACGTTTCGACAAAATACTACGTCAAAAACCTGTCCCCTCACTGCGTCCGAGACGCTTAATAAGTTTCCAGTTTTAAACTCACATTTATCGCGTAAATTATTTTTGACTTTGGCATACATGGCAATGTCTCCAGAGCCCTTGGCCCAGTTGTTGCCTAAATAATTAAGAGGGATTTCTTTAATTTCAGAAACATTATACACACCATTCTGTGCGACTTTTACAGACTCCGGGTCAATATCGGTGCCTAAAATTTTATACGTTACCTGGGGGTCAATATGTGGTAAATGGTAATCTAAAAACATCGCCAGAGTGTAGACCTCCTGACCTCTTGAGCACGCAGCAGACCATACTTTGATGCATCGATCTGGTCGTTTTTTTGCAGTTGCCGCCAGCTCTGGTAATAATTTTTTTAGAATTTCAAAATGAGGAAACTCACGAAAGAAAAAAGTATGGTGAGTTGTAATTAAACTTACAAGCACACTTGATTCTTTTTCCAGATGCTTGTCTAAATAGTCTAGATACTCTTGAGGTTTTTGTAAGCCTAATTCCATCATTCTCTTTTTTACTCTTGTCTCAACCATGTAAGCTTGCTTTTCACCGAGCTTATTCCCAGAAAGTTTATGCACAACTTTTGAAACTCTCTCTATTAATGGCTCAAAATCTTTATTCACAGAGAATTGTGATGCAGCTGACATGCCGGCTCCTCATTTATTATCAATGTTCTTTTAAATTATATTAAATGCTAATCAATTTCTACGCAGCTTTCTTAGTACTACCAATTGCTTCCATATCTTTCAAATCTAGAACTTTCGCAATATCCAAAAGTACCGTTAAAGAATCTTCTTTTTTAAAGACTCCAAAAATATACTGAGTATTAATTTGATGCTCAACTTCTGGCATATCGCATGTTTCTTCTGAAGAAAATGCAAGAACCTTATTGATCGAGTCCACAACTACCCCAATATTTGTTCCTCCAATATCTACAATGATAACAGCTTCCTCATTATCTTTTTTAGGATCTACTTTTAGTTTTTTACGAAGGTCGACAACAGAAATAACCTGGCCACGTAAATTCATGATCCCCAAAAAATGAGGTGGTGACTTCGGAATTGGTGTAGTATCTGGAACTGAAATTACTTCTCTTACCATTAAAAGTGGTATTGCATAATCTTCTGCACCTAAACTAAATTCAATAAACCTACTTAAATCAGTTCCGGCCCGCTTCATTTTAGTTACATTTTCCTTTTCCATTTTTTTTCCCCTGTACTTTAAACTTTTAAACTAAGCTGCTAATTTTTCTTCGAAAAAATTGTCTTTACGTTTTTTCATAGTACCTGAATAAAGTTCTATTAAATCCAAAATGAAAGCGGGCTTACCATCTCCTAAGATAGAACTTCCCATGAATCCTTTTTGATTTCTTATTTCGGTACCTAATTTTTTAATTACGACTTGTTGCTGATGAGTAATATCGTCCACAAGCACTGCAAAATTTCTTTCCTCTGAATTTACAATAATTGCAATTTGCTCTGTAACCGGTTTATCGCTACCATTGCGGCCAATTGCTTTAGATACACGCATAAGAGGAAGAACCTGGCCACGTATATTTAAACACTCACCAACACCATTTACATGGTGAAGAGTTTCTTTGGTTGGAGAAAGTGATTCATATATTTGAGCAAGTGGGATGATATATCTTTCTTCACCAATTTTTGTTACCATACCTTCAATAATTGCAAGCGTTAACGGTAGTACAACTCTAAATGTTGATCCTGTTCCCACATTAGTGGTAATTTTAACTTCACCTGAGAGTTTTTCAATATTTGTTTTAACAACATCCATTCCAACTCCACGTCCAGAAATTTCAGAAACCTCTGCCTTAGTAGAGAAACCAGGATGAAATACTAAATTCACCAATTCATCATCTGATAGATGTTGGTTTGGCCCAATTACCTTTTTTTCAATGGCTTTTTCACGGATAACTTGAGGGTTAATTCCTTTTCCATCATCTTTTACTTCGATAACTAAGTTATTACCTTCATGATAGGCTTTTAAAGTCACTCGTCCTTCTTCGTTTTTGCCTGCTTTTAAGCGCCCTTCGGTAGACTCTAGACCATGGTCCACTGCATTTCTAACAATGTGAACCAAAGGATCTGATAAATGCTCTAGTACCGTTTTATCAATCTCTGTTTCATCACCAATTAATTCTAAATGTACTTTTTTATTTAAAGCCTTTGATGTATCGCGAACAATTCTCTGCATTTTTTGAAAAGTCTGTTTTAATGGAATCATTCTTAAGCTCATCGAAATGTTTTGGATTTCTTTTGAAAGCTTTGATAGCTGTGATAAAGATTTTAACATCAAAGGATTTTCAACTTCATCTCGATGTTGGTTTAAAACTGTTTGGATAATAACCAGCTCACCCACTACGTTGTTTAATTTTTCAACTCGCGATAAAGAGACACGAATATTATCATCCTCTACAGCTGGTCCTTTTCCCTTGGCAGCTTCTACTGGTTTTTTTTCTTCTGTTTTAACTACTGCACTAGATTCAGTTTTATGCTCGCTCGGAAAAAAAGATTTTGCTTTTTCCTCTCTATCAACGACAGGAGCGACCACATGCAAATTTCCTTCAAATGCCTGCAGAACTTTTACGTCGTCTGGACTAATTGTTTCCTCTTCAA
>CAYWBR010000080.1:0-11997 GCA_964456675.1 uncultured Bacteriovorax sp.
CCTTCGTAACTAACTTCTGTTAAGTAAATTGAATTGGCGTATGGAAGGAAGAACTCATAAAGCGTTCCTCCGCCAATAATAAAAATTTCTAATTGATCATCAGGATCTAATAATCCTTCTTGGTGCATTTTTTCTTCAATTTCTAGCCCCATATCAAAAACCATCATGGGACTATCGAGAACTTCAATTCCTTCTGCCTGAAAATTTTTATCACTAGTGATAACAACATTATGGCGCTTAGGAAGTGCTCTACCTATTGATGCAAAAGTTTTTCTTCCCATCACAATGGTGTGATTAAGAGTTTTTTCTTTAAAAAATTTTAAATCACTTGGCAGCTTCCATAACAATTGATTATCTTTTCCAATTTGTCTTTCAGTCCCAATAGCAGCAATTAAAGATATACGCATGAAAGTTCCTTTCTTTTAAACTTATACTGCAACAGGTGCTTTGATGTGTGGGTGCGGATCATAACCAACTAATTTAAAATCTTCAAACTTGAAATCAAAAATTGATTTTACATCTGGGTTAATAATCATTTTTGGAAGTGTTTTGCACTCACGTGATAGCTGAAGTCTTGCCTGATCAACGTGGTTTAAATATAAATGAGCATCGCCCATAGTGTGAACAAAATCCCCCACACCAAGACCTGTCACTTGTGCTACCATCATGGTTAAAAGCGCATAGGACGCAATATTAAATGGAACACCTAAAAAAATATCCGCTGATCTTTGATAGAGCTGACATGATAATTTTCCGTTAGCTACATAAAATTGAAAGAACGCATGACAAGGTGGAAGTGCCATATTTTCAATTTCCGCCACATTCCATGCACTAACTATTAACCTTCTTGAATCAGGATTTTTTTTAATTTGTTCAACGATATTTGCAATTTGATCAATGGTTTCACCGTTAGCACCTCTCCAAGATCGCCATTGTACACCGTAAACCGGGCCTAAGTTACCTTCTTCGTCGGCCCACTCATCCCATATAGAAACACCATTTTCTTTAAGATAATTAATATTACAATCGCCTTTTAAAAACCATAAAAGTTCATGAACAATAGATTTTAAATGAAGTTTTTTAGTTGTTACTAGTGGGAAACCAACTTCTAGATTATAGCGCGCTTGATGGCCAAAAACAGAAAGAGTTCCTGTCCCAGTGCGATCTTCTTTTCTTGTTCCGTGTTCTAAAACATGAGTCATGAGATCATGATACTGCTTCATAATGTCTCTCCTTCTTTGTATGGCTTGTGCATGTCGGGTGTGTGCCTTAGTGCTCTATTGTAGCTAAAGCATAAGACAGTGAGAGGCCTAATTTCCTTACAAATACCAACTAATCTTAAAGAAAACGATAAATTTTGTATTTAGTGCAGGGATTCAAGCTAAATTAGGTATAATTTAGCTCTTAATTTCCAACAGAACGCACCATTTGTAAGTGGTCACTATCATTTTTAAAATTTTTCAATGCCAATCTAATAAAAATGAGTGAGATGCAAAATGGCAACACAAAGGAAATAAAATAAGCTTTAAAGGTAAAATAGACAGGGATCTTTCTGTCGATAAAAACATCTGGTAATATTTCTGTGCCATAAGTTTTAAAAAGAATCAAAAACACAGAGGCAAAAAATAATCCTAGAATTAAAGAAATTGCTATTAAGAAAAATAAAAAATATGTCGTCCCTTTATAGAGTTTATCGGGAGATAAACCTAATATCCAAAAACTTGAAAGATCCATCCTAACTTTATTAAAGAAAATTAAAAGTCCAGATGAAATACAAAAAGAAACCAATAACGACATGGCACCAAAAAGAAAGATCATCACAGTTGATTCTAAATTTAGTGCGTAAACCAGTGCCTGATTCATTTTTTCCCATGATTTTAACTCACCTAATTTATTTAATGCTACCAATTGTGATGGATTAAGATCTGTATAAATTCTTAATGTATTAATACGTTTCTGTCGTATAAGATTTTGAATTTTTGATAAATTCACCCATAAATGAAAGCCATCAAATTCCGGCACATCAAAATTAACGGTATTTAAAATCTCAGCGCTAACCGAGCGAGGAATATCAGATAAGAAAGTATCGACATGAATAGGGCTTATGAGCGAAACGGAGTCTCCTGCAAGAACTCCAACCTTAAATGCTAATTGCATTGGTAGTATAATACCATTGAAACTAGGTGCTTTATCATCTTCAAATAAATCGAGTGCTGATCTAATTTCATCTGGCAAATACGTACTGCTATCTACGCCATGGACAACCACCGGAGTGAGATAGGTCTTGTATTTAAGCAAGAGTTCTAACTCAAATTCACGAGTAAAAACAATACCAAGATTTTTTAATCGATTTAATTCATCGTCTGAAACGCCACGATTAATCTTTAAAACATAATGGCCCTGAATATTTTTTGAGCGATTAATAAGCTTTGACTGCAAGCCACCCATTGTGCTTTGGAGTACTAATAGAGCAAAAGATGAAAGGATTAAACCAACGATTGCTAAAAGGAGCAATCGTTGGCGGCTTTTGGCGTGAAATAAATAAAAGAAAAAATACTTAATGAACGAAAAAATGACTATCTCGCTTTTTCATAAAAAGTTGATTTGGAATTCACTAAATCTACTAAATAAGAACTAGGATTATATCGATCTTTATCAACTGAATTTTTAAAATCGTTAATTGCTTCAAGGATTTTGTCTAATCCTTCGCCGTCGGCATAGCGAAGTAATCCACCTCTAAATGGAGGAAAGCCAATACCAAATATTAGACCTAAATCAACGTCACTAGCGCGGCTTACAATACCATCTTTTAAAATTTCCGCCGCCTCATTAATCATAGGTAAAAATAAGCGTTTTTGAATTTCTACTTCGCTCATTTTCTTTTTTTGATCAGGCAAAATTAGCTCCACTTCTAGATTAATTTCAGTGTGCTTTCCTTTCTCATCATAATGGTAAAATCCTTTAGATGTCTTTTTACCAAGATAACCTTTCTCCACCATTTTGCCAGACATCTTAGAGGATTTTGCTCGCTCCCCTAATCCATCGTGCATAACTTTTGCCACTTTTACACCGACATCTAATCCCACTTCATCTAATAAACGACATGGGCCCATCGGCATACCAAAGTTAAGTGCTGCTTGATCTAAATCTTTTACTGAAACACCTTCTTCTAATAAAAATCCAGCTTCATTTAAATATGGCATAAGAATTCTATTAACCAAAAATCCCGGGCCGTCCTTAACAATCACAGGTGTTTTTTTAACTCTTAAAACCCATTTATAAAGAGCTTCAACTGTTTCAGGTGCTACTTTGTCATGAACAATAATTTCTACCAATGGCATTAAGTGAACTGGGTTAAAAAAATGTAACCCTGCAAATCGTTCAGGGAACTCAAGGGCCGTGCTCATTTCTTGCACGGATAATGAAGATGTATTCGATGTAAGAATACACTCTTTTCCAACTTGTTTTTCCACTTCAGCAAATACTTTTTTCTTAACATCCATATTTTCAACAACTGCTTCAACTAAAAGGTCAACTTTTTTAAAACCAGCATAATCAAGTTGGGCAGTAATTGATCGTTGTTTTCTTTCAAATTCATCAGGTGTAATTTTTTTTCTTTTAAGGGCTCCCGAAAAATTTTGAGAAGATTGTTTAAGACCTAAATTAAGGGCCTCAACTGATAAATCTTTCATAATAGGAAACATTCCGGCATCGGCCATTAGCCAGGCAATCCCGCCTCCCATTGTGCCGGCACCTAGAGCAGCCGCTCTTTCTAGTATCGGAATATCTTTAGTTCCTTTTGGCCCAGAATATTTTTTTGAACCTTCTGCCATAAAGAAAATATGCTGAAGATTTTTACTTTGCTCACTCATGGCAAGCTCTCCAAATGCTTGGGCTTCACTGGCAAGATATGAAGTTCTCCCTTTAAGCATTCCAGAATCCATAACATCAAGAATTTTTAGTGGTGCTTGATAAAAACCATTAGTCTTCTTTAAAACACCTTCTCTGGCCTTTTGAAAAATGATTTTTTTTGTCACAAAATTTTCAGTTGCAACTTCTTTAATAGTTTCTTTTAAGTCTTGTTTTTTAGGTGCCAAGAATAGATGTTTTTCTGCCATGGCGACAAGATTCTCAACTGGATAAACCTCTTCGACAAGCCCCATTCTTTTGGCCTTATCTGGTCTTAAACTTTTACCTGTTAAAATACAATCAAGCGCATTAGGTAATCCAATTTTTCTTGGCAGCCTGTAAGTTCCACCAAAACCAGGAAGAATTCCAAGCTTTACTTCCGGAAGACCTAATTGAGTTTTGTTAGAATTTGAAGCAATAATCTTGTTACATGAAAGAGCAAACTCTAACCCTCCACCTAAACAAACGCCATGCACGCAGGCAATAGTAGGTATTGATAGATCTTCTATACTATTGTAAAGATTTTGTCCCTGCTCCGCTTTATCTGCAGCATCAGATTCATTTTTAAGGCTTGCGATTAGATTGATATCGGCACCTGCGATAAAACAATTGTCCTTGTGAGTAAAGAAAATCGCACCCTTTAGTTCACTGGTCTTATTATGAAGTTCCTCAATGATCATTTTAAGTTCTGACATTGTGTCTACATCTAGAGTTGTCATCGATTTTTCACTGGATAATCCAAATCCAACGTAAGCTAATTGATTTTTAACTTCAAAACTAATTCTTTTTGTTTGCATATAAATAAACCTTCTAAAAATATTATCGCATTAAGTTTTCAATAATTACTGCACCACCTTGACCACCACCGATGCAAAGTGAAGCAATCCCATATTTTCCTTTTCTGCGTTTTAATTCATGCATTAATGTTACAACTAAACGCGATCCGGTAGATCCCACTGGGTGACCAAGAGCGATTCCACCACCATTAACATTTAATTTTTCCATAGGTATCTCTCCCCAAGCGCGATCAATACCCCACTTCGCAGCTAAATCTTTTTCTTTAAACACCTTCATGCAGGCCATGACCTGAGCTGCGAATGCTTCGTTTATTTCAAATAAATCTAAATTTGAAAAATCCAAGCCCGTTCTTCTCATCACTCCATCCATGGCAAGCACTGGACCTAACCCCATTCTCTCTGGCTCTAATCCATGAAAATGATAATCAGTCATTTTTGCAATTGGATTTAAATTATATTTTTTTACCGCCTCTTCTGAAGCTAATAATAGTGCCGAACCACCATCGGTAATAGGACAAGCATTACCAACAGTAACTGTTCCTGACTTTCGATCAAAATAAGGCTTCATTTTAGCAAGTCCTTCTACTGTGGAATTATCCCGAGGACCGACATCATCGGTTAAAAGTTTTGTTAAACCTTTTCCGATAGCAATCGGCGCTATTTCATCTTTGAATTTACCTTCTTTAATTGCTTTTATTGCTTTATAGTGTGAGTTATTGGCAAATTCATCTTGCATTTGGCGAGTTAAACCCATTTCTCGTGCCAGAAGATCGGCGGTTTGTCCCATATTTAAACCACAAAAAGGATCTGTAAGACCTTGCTCAATGGCAATTATTGGAGTTAAGTAATTTGGTCTAAATGTCGACATCACCGATAGTTTTTCACCCATTGATTTTGCTTTCATAAGCTTGGCAAAAAGTTCTGTCATCTCCTTGCCGTAAATAAGTGGCATTTGCGACATGCTCTCCACTCCACCTGCGACAATTACGTCAGATCTTGAGCTGGCAATTTTTAAATAAGCTTGGGACAAAGCTTCCATTCCCGAAGCACAGTTTCTGTGAACTGAATAACCAGAAGTTTTTTTGTGAAGACCTGCCTCAAGCGCGATTACGCGTCCTACGTTTGGATACTTTGCCGGTGTTCCTGTATTTCCAAAAATAACTTCGTCTACCATGTCCGTTGGAATTTCTGTGTTATCAATTAAATTCTTAACTAAATAAGCACCTAGAAATGGAGCTTGAACGTCCTTGAGATCCATCCCTGCTTTTGCTTGGGGGGTTCTTAAACCATTAACAATAAAAACTTCTCGTAAAGTTTTGGAAGACATGGGGATACTCCTCTGAATATATGAATGAAAATAATTAATGAGCTTAATAATAGTTTAGGGCCTATATTAGATTCTTCCAAGAGGAAAAGATAAGGCATAAAAGAAAAAGCCCGCGAAGTGAGTTCTTTTTCTCAGTTCGCGGGCCAATGATTCTCGAAGACTCAAGAAATTTATTAGAATTTTAAAACAACACCTGCGTTAATGGTTAAGTTTGAAGCATCTTCGATTGCAGAAGAAACTTTTTCAAGTCTTCTTTGATCTTCATTAGTGCTTACAGTCTCATTCTTTGTACCAAAACCCGAGCTTAGTGCTTTAGTATATCCAACATCAAGACCTAGAGCGATTGACGAAGTTAAATCAAGCTCTGCTCCCAAGCGCACACTTCCTGTTACAAAGTTTGTCGAAACTCCCTCTGAGCCATATGAAATACCATTATAAGTATAACCGTTAGCGGAGCCATCATATTTTAAGTTTGTTTTATTGTAACCCACACCTGCACCAACATAAGGTTTTAATTTTGAATCTAGTGTTACAAAAAATCTTGAGTTGGCCTCAATAGATAATTTATTAAAAGACATTTGACGTCCGTTTGGAAAAATAACTCCATAGTTAGTTCCAAGTGAAGTCGTATCAGCATATGAATTTGCTGTGTCTGTAATTTCCATTGTCGAATAGTTTATGCCAGCACCCAAGCTAATATTTGGTAAAATTAAATGATCTGCACTTACACCAATGCTTGATTTTGCTTCAAAATCAATTCCTGTACCTTGAAAACTTGATAGTCCAACAAAAGGAGTTATACGTGTTAGTTTCTCTTCTTCTATTTTTTCTGGAGCTGGGACTTCAACAATTCTCTCGATAATAGTAGGAGCAGGTGCCACAACCGGAGCAGGCGCTACTGGTGCAGGTTCTACAGCTGCTTCCTTTTTAGAAACTTTGTCTTCATCCATATTATTCAAGCCTGCTTCAAATGCAGTTTGTAGCTTTTTAGTAAGAGCAACTTCTTGCTTAATACGAATATTTTCAATTTTTTTATCAACCATTTGACGGTTTCTTTCTTCTAGTCTTTTTCTTGATTGCTCTAATTGCTGAGCAGGAGTCAATTGACCGTTGATGTTTAAATCATCCATTTCTAAATGATCCTCAGTGAGAGTAGCATCAACATCATCTAAAAGATCTTGTGCTAAAAGGGCACTTGGAGACATAAGCATTGTCATCAATAAAGCGGTGCGAGTTAAAGTTAATTTCATAAAATTCTCCTGTCACTGCCGCTATTTGTGTGAGAATAGAGGCGCTATTTAAGTGTTAATCCCCTTGGTTATAGCAAAACATGTGACTTGGTAGTTGAAAAAAGCAAACAGCATGTAAAAATGACAACGTAGTGATTAAAAAAATGACAAAACATTAACGTCTTAATCGGTAGATACGAAATTGTTCGCGACCCTCCCCTTCAAAACCAGCAGGATTAACAACCGTTAGGATTTTACAAAAGAGGGTATTTTTGGAAGTAGTCGCGCATTTTGTAGTGTCGCCTAAGTATCGGGCCTTAACCATCCCCATTAAACTTGTAATAAGAGTCACTACCACCATAATAAGTAGGATGTACTCTACTGATGTTTGACCCAAGTTATTGATTTTACATATTTTTTTGGGAATATATCCACTTGCCATACTATTGCCTATATCCTGGCCGCTACTTTTTTTAACACTAGGACTGAAGAAAAAGTTCCAAGCCGATCGTTAGTAAATGGTCCATAATAGTAAACATTTTTTAGCGCCCCAAAATAATTAGGTCCATTAAGTTTAAATAAACTTAATAATTTATTAGGAATCACATTTTGTAACTTGTTTGAAAACTCAAAATTTCGATCTTCAATAAGGTGATCATGGGTAAATCTCAAATTCTCTAATTTGAATGACCCCATTAATTCAGGATAAATATGGCCAAAGTCTTCATTTATTAGACTCTCTAAAGTTCCGTGAAAAAAAGATTCTTTAGTGCCAGATTTTTCAGCGACGATAAAGGTAACTTCAAAATGATCGCGATTAAAAGACCCAAACCAAAATGGTCGATCAGTACCTACTTTTAAAACAGATGAGAACAAAATGTTTTGACCAGAAAAAAAGTAATTTAAATATTCTTGGTCAATGTTTTGAAAATAGACATTCCCTTTTAAACAGCTAAATTTTTTATTTTTAACTTTAACTTTTATAGGTAAGTCCCTGGTGGCTCCACCGATAAAACTCATCTTTTTAGTTTTTATATGCCCTTCAAAGGATTCTAGCATTATGGAGCCCGACTGCAGTTTTAACTCGCCAAGATTAAGTTTTTTAAACTCGCCTCCTCGATTTTCTAATTCTAGCTTTAAGCTATTTTTGATTTTATCGTGGTCAAGACTGTATAATGGTGAATGGAGGCATAAAAACGCATGAAAAAGTTCAACTTCTGAACCTCTCGTTGAAACAATTCCCTGATAAAATCCTCGAGTCATATTCATTAAAGTAAAAAGTTCATTTCGTAATTTAAAGTCCAGACTATTGTTTTTTAATAAAGCGTAAAAATGTTTAAAACCAGAAGTTAAATCTTCATTTCCTTGTAATTGAAAAGGATGCAAACTACTCCATCTCGAATCAGAAAAAATTGCATCTATCGTTCGATCAAAGTAACTAGCACATTCTTTTTCATATTCTTCATTATTGCTGGAGATTGATTGAAAAAAATCTGGAAATTTGCGCTTTAATTCAAATCGATTGTCACTAAAACTTCCACCAAGCATGACTCTTTTTTTTGCCACGAAAAAAAAATGATTTTGGGGAGTAATAAAATTATCGATATTAAAAAAACTATCAATTTTTAGTACTTCGCCTAATTTTTTCAACAACTGAACATCAAAAGAAGTAAGCGTTTCAGTATAAAAATCGCCAAAATTAAATCTTTCATCATCTAAAAGTAAAATAGATTGTTTTCGTTCCAATAGCAGCAACGAATAGAAGTAAGCAAACAAATTATGCCCAACTATGGCATGATCAACATTTTTCGATAACAAAACTCATCCTTGATTAAGAAATATCAACTATAAAAAATGGGTCTGCACCAATTCTCTAATTTTATCTTTATTCCATTGTATGAGAGTCTTATAGTTTTTGGAATCCCTTATTGTTCTATTTTGAGCAACATAATCATCTAATACTGCTAGAAATTCTAAATCATCTGAAATCATACTAGCACCTAAACATGATTTATCCTGATTAATCAGATCCCACTCCGTAGAGCGATGTACTTTAGGGCCAGCAATAACTCTTGATCCTGCCATATAAGGCTCTAAAACCGAGTGAATTGATCGTTCAAACCCTCCACCAATATAGGCTTTAGTAAAAAATTGAAAACACTCAACTAAAATTCCCGCCATATTAAAAAAATAGATTGTACTCCTTTCGAAATTAGACAGAGCATTTAGTTCTGTAAAATTGTTTAAAACGACGAATTTCAGCTGCGATCCATTGCGATTCAAAACTTCTTCAATGGTGTTTATAAAAGTAGAATCGTTGATCTTATGGGGAAATATAAACAGGCTCCATTTATGAGCAGCATAAGAATCTATTGTATTTTTAGTTAAAACTGCTTGCAAATCTGATGGCCATAGTGACCCCAAGATGAGAGATTTTTCATCATTTTCATAATTCCATTTATTCATTAACTTAAAAAAATTATCTAACTTAAATCGCTCTTTAAATGTCTCTTCACTTCTATTTAATCTGTAGAGAATCCGCGACACCCTAAAATCAAAAGGTGCCAGGCACACTTTAGATTGGCTAAACCTTGAAATCAATTCTTGGTCCCTAGAAGTGGCCGGAACTATAAAACTAAACTGATTGTAAAATGAATTAAGATATAAACTTCTAACTCCATCTAAATTTTTATTTTTAAGCGTGGCCGAAACTAAAATTAACCGACGCTTTAAAAATTTAAAAAATAATAATTCTGGAAAAAAATCATAACGACAGAAAATTAGAGTTTTTGATTTAATCCAAAAATATGGGCTTTGAAAAATGAAAAAACTAACTGGGAAAAAAGTCATCAATGGCAAACGCAAAATTGCGACTTTCTTTTTGTCTAAAAAACTAAGCGAATCAACAAACGCGATTATTTTTTTTTCTACAGATGCAGATGTAAAAATAATTTCGACCTTACTATCATGTTCCAAAATTTCCACAATAAGAGAATATACTTGCTCAAATTCTCCTTCAGATGAAACAAAAAAGCCGAAGCTTTTCCCATCTATTTTCGCCAATGACCGACCATGGTAATCAACATAAGGATCTCTGAAATTTTTTCTTTCAAAGTTCAATCGATTTTTTACAAAGGGAAAAAAATTAAAAACATGAAAGATCAAAGTTAAGATTGGCCTAAAAAATAAAGTGGCGAAAGCAACGTAAACACCAAATAGAACATCCATCACACACTCCGAAAATAAAAGTGCCAATCTGCCATTGTAGTCAATTATAACCAGTTATATATCTTACATATTCTTACATGGAACCAAAACAATCAAATAAAAAATGAAATCCATTGATTGTCTAAGTCTTTTACTCCACAATAGGAGTTCTATCTAAATGATAGTGTTGCGTGTTAATACCATATTTATTTTTTTAATAATTTATTTTCTAAATAAATAGATGATTTTTTACGCTTAAATGAAAAAAGAGAGATCGAGAGAAACATCGAAAGAAACATAACGAGAGAAAGGGAGTTATCGAAATGCGCGCTAAGATTTCCACACACACAATTATGGCACTTGCACTAACCATGCTTTTTGCAACTTCGAAAGTAGCAAACGCAGAAACGGCAGCAACAACAGAAGTAGCAAAAGTTGAATCTGTTCATAAATTTTCTTCTTCAATTTATGCTGAATATTACGGAGAAGCATTAGCAAATGATCCAAATTCTGATGTTCTTGAAAAAGAATACAAGAAGCAAAGAGGATTAATGATTCCAAGTGTAAAGTATACTTACAATAAGCTATATGTTGTAAATTTATCTCCAGAATTTCGTTATAATAACGGTCACCAAATTGGAAGTTACCCTACTCATCCAGGACGCATTCAAATTGCTAGAGGGATCGTATACATTGGTAAAAAAGGTGTTTTAAATGAAAAAGATCATGGCTTTGATCTTGAAGTTGGATACGTTAGAAGATTATTCAATAGAAGCGTAATTAACAGCGATGGTAACCACCGCTTAAGAGCAATTTTAAACAAAAACGTTAACGATAATTTCAATTTCAATATCTTCAATGATTTCATGTATAATGCAACTAGAAAATGGTCTAATAGCTCTTGGAAATTCACTGATAACGTGACTCCAACATTTAACATTATCTTTAACGATAAACTCACTCTTACACTTATTTATGATACAAACATCAGCTATTACCACCGTAAAACAGCTGGTAATAATAGATTAGATTTTTCTGTTGAAAATCAAAATATTTTAACTTACACAATGAATGAAACATTTTCATTCGGACCAAACTTTAAATATTATTATGCAATCAATAAAAATGGTGTTTCTAACTACAACGGTAATGGTACTGCAACACCAACAACAATTTTTGCTCCATTCATATCTATGAACGTTGGTCCAAAAACAAGCATTACACTAGAAGCTTCTTGGACATTAACTAAGTACAATGATGAAAAAGATGGAATGAAATTGGCTAGAAACTTCCACCAATATCCAGATCTAGCAATGTATTTCTCTCACGCTTTCTAATTTTATCTAATAAAAAAGTTAATCAGTCAAATATGGCCCACTAATAAGTGGGCTTTTTTATTGGCGAATTATTCTAGAAAGTTGATTAGTTGACCTAATAACATTACTTCTTAATCTTTTTTCCAACTCTCCGAAAAGCCCTCTAGCGAGGGTACTTAATATGGTAGCGGTTAAAAAGCCAGATTCAAAAA
>CAYWBR010000081.1:0-11964 GCA_964456675.1 uncultured Bacteriovorax sp.
CCGCAAAAATCGAGCATTTCCTGTGTTTCTTTAATGCCTCCAATAAGTGAACCAGCAATGGATTTTCTTCCCCAGATTAATGCACCAACTTGAATACTTGGAGGTACATCTGGAAGACCAACGAGTACTAGATTTTTTTCATTTTTTAGATAGCGTAAAAGTAAATTTAAGTCATGAGGAGCTGATACCGTATCGAGAATAAAATCAAAGCTTCCTATATGGTTTTTTATGGTATCTTCGTGTTCGTAATTTAATAAATCAATTGCTCCTAGTTTGATCGCATCAGTTTTTTTAGTTGGGCTTTTGCTAAAAACATAGACTTGAGCACCAAAGGCGTGGGCAAATTTTACTCCCATATGTCCTAATCCACCGAGACCAACAATGGCCACTTTCATTCCTTTAGAAATATTCCAATATTTAAGAGGGGAATATGTCGTTATCCCTGCACAAAGTAGTGGAGCAGTTGGTGCAAGTGGTAAGTTGTTTGGAATCTTTAAGGTGAATTCTTCTCGAACAACTATTGTTTGTGAGTATCCACCAAAAGTTATTTCACCGTCTTTACCATTTCCATTATATGTTCCAACTGAACCATTTTGACAAAACTGTTCTTGATTATTTTGACAGGCAGTACAGGTTAAACACGAATCTACTAGGCAGCCTACTCCGGCGTGATCTCCAATTTGAAATCGCGTAACGTTTTTTCCGATTTTTTTTACTATTCCAACAATTTCATGTCCAGGTACCATGGGGTAGCGCGCATTTTTCCATTCGTTGCGTACTTGATGGATATCAGAGTGACAAACTCCACAATGAGTAATTTCAATTTCGATGTCATTTTCTCGAAGATCTCGACGAGAAATTGTAAATGAAGATAGGGCAGAAGATGGATTAAATGCAGCAAAGGCTTTGATTGAATTGGTCATATATACACCAGTGTTAAAGTAAATTTAAGATTAATTTAATCTAATTACTTTATAAATCTAGATAAAAAAAATGTATAATCATTCACAATGAATGGACAATGATTTTTAGGATTACCGATGAATGAAAAACTGACTAATATAATCATGAAATTTGAACCAATTTATGAAATTCCTGGTAGTAAAAAGACTGGGGATAAAATCAATGATTCAAAAGAGATGGCTTTTTCGAATGGAAGAGTTGTTAAAATTTCAGAGTTAACAAAAAATGCACCTTTGTTGTTGGTGTTTATTAAAGGAACCTGGTGTCCTTTTTGTCGTCTTCATCTGCAAAGACTTAGGCTTTGGACCGAAAAATTAAAAAACAAGGCCACCGTTATTGTCGTTTCTAGTGAGTCAACTGATAGTATTAAAAATTGGCAGAAATCTAATTCGTTTTCTTATATTTTTTGCTCCGACGAATCTGGATTGTTGGCCAGTGAATTTGGTGTATGGATTGACTATATGGGGTTTTCTCAAGTTTCAACTTTTTTGGTGGAAGATGGAGGGAAAATCAGAGCGTCTTTTGTTAACAGAAGGGATGAAGCTTTGAATGTTAAAAATTTTTCCGACAAACTTACTTAGTCCAAACAATGTCTTAGATACATTTAATACATACTCCTATAAAATTAAAAAAAAATAACAGGAATTTAATATGGTAGTCACAATAACACGAAACCCAAACCTTACGAAACCACTTGCCCCTAAAAAAATTGCTCATGATTTGAGAGAGAAGTATCCGAATGATTTATGGTGGACGGGGCTTAAGCCACAGGATTGTCCAGGCTTTTGTAAAGAGCGTAATGCTTTGTTGGCCCTACCACTTCTTAATTTAAAAATTTGCACTCGCCAAGATGTACTTGATTATTTTAATAATTCGTGGACGCTAACTGAGCTATTGTTTAGTGGGCTTAAAAATGAAGAAACATTTATTCGTCCGCCTTACCATGGGCTAAGACATCCCATGATATTTTACTACGGGCATCCTGCGGTATTGTACGTTAATAAAATGCGTTTAGCTGGTCTTCGCTCTGATCCGTTTAATATTTATCTAGAAAAGGTACTTGAAACGGGTGTGGATGAAATGAGCTGGGATGATATGTCTAAAAACGAGATGTCATGGCCCAAAGTTTCTGAGGTCAGAGAGTATCGAAAAATTGTTTATGATTTCGTTACAAATTTTATTCTAACTTGTCCCGAACTAGATTTAAAAAGTGATAAAAGAGATTTTCTCATGGGCTCACCTCTATGGTCGTTATGGATGGGAATGGAGCATGAAAAAATTCACTTTGAGACTTCCTCGGTTCTCATTAGAGAGTTGCCCATTGAACTTGTCGAGACACCAAAGTTTTGGGCAGGATTGCACCCTAGCGCGAAAAGTATGTTTAATACAAAGCCTGTATTGGGTACTGATTACCGTGAAGCTGTTTGGAAAAAACAAAATAGTAAAAAAGTTACACTTGGAAAAAATGTATCTGTAGATTCATTTGGATGGGATAATGAGTATGGTAATAGAGCTGTCGACGTAAAAGATTTTGAATATAGCAGTATCCAAATTACAAATGGAGAGTTTTTTGAATTTGTGGCCAGTGGATCATACGTTTTAGATAAGTATTGGGAAGCTGAAGGATTGCACTGGCGCAAGTTTCGAAATACTAAGCGCCCCACTTTTTGGTGTGCAACAGGACCTGAGGGCTCACATGAATACGAAATTAGAACAATTTTTGAAATTATTCCAATGCCGTGGAATTGGCCGTGTGAAGTAAATTATCACGAGGCTTTGGCATTTACTCAATGGAAAAATGAAAAAGATCAGTTACAAAATCTATCAGGAGCTAGGCTACATTATCGACTATTGACAGAGGCAGAGTTTATATCTCTTAGAGAAAATCGCCCTGATCCAGTTTTGCAAAAAAAAGAATATGGCTTATTAAAAACGGAAGATGATATTGTCCAGTTTTGCGAGAACTTTAATTATGTGTGGGGCTCACCACGTCCCTCTGATGAATTGCTCTATGGTAATACTTGGCACTGGTTGATGGACCAGTTTAATCCACTTCCAGGCTTTGAAACTCATTTTCTCTACGACGATTTTTCCACTCCGTGTTTTGATGGAAAACACCAAATGATTTTGGGGGGATCGTTTATGAGTTGCGGGCACGAAGCAAGTCATTGGGCGCGTTTTCATTTTCGTCCTCATTTTTATCAACATTCAGGTTTTAGAATGTCGAGAACACTCGATGGTTCAAAAGATAATAGTGCAACATACTTATCAACATCAAAAGAATACGTGCATCCCAAAAGACAAAATGTTTTAGACCAAATGTCTAAGAATGATTGGTGGAAAAATGTTGAACAACCATTGGAATTTACGGAAGAGGAATTAAAAAATATTTTAGATTTAACTACAAATGCTGTTGTTAAATATGAAAGAGAATTTAGTAAAATGAATCCGATGGGGGAGGCCCATGATCCGTGGACAAATAAATTAAAGCCAGGGTTCAAGACGCCACACCATGCTTTATTAAATCTTCCTGAAAATCCACAAAGCTTTGAAGCCTCACTTGATTTGATATTTAAAGAATTACAGCCTTTTTCTCAATTGCCAGGTCACCCACGTTTTGCAGCTTATGTTGCTGGTGCAAGTAATCCAATTTCAAACGTAGCTGAGCTAATTTCGCGAACACTGAATCCTTTTTCTGGTCATTACATGATGGCCCCAGGCCTTGTTGCACTAGAAAATGAAGTCATTAAGTGGTTTTTAAATTTGTTTAATTATGACGTAAATAAATCGAACGGTTTTCTAACTACTGGCTCAAGTTATGCAACGTTGAGTGCGATTATGATGGCAAGACAAAAAAGGATAAAAGGTAATGATTTCTCAAAAGTTACTGCTTATATAAATAGTGATGGTCACCATTGTGTAGCAAAGGCTTGGGCCATGCTTGGTTTTAAGAAAGAAAATTTAAGAAAAATTAAACTTGCGAATTATTCTATGGATATTGATAGTTTGCAAGCTGAAATTTTAAATGACAAAAAATCTGGATTATATCCAATGATGGTTTTTGCAACGCTAGGCTCGACTAAAACAGGAACGGTCGATGATATTGGTAAAATTTCTATTATCGCAGCTGAACATAATTTATGGCTACATTCAGATGGGGCTTATGGTGCTCTTTTTATATTAACAGAAAAAGGTAAAAATTTATTTAAAGATATTTCAAAATCAGACTCTTTAGCATTTGATCCACATAAAGCATTACAACTCCCATATGGTACGGGGTGTTTATTGGTAAAGAATTCTGATGATATGTTATTTAATTATCATGCAGATGATTCCTACATGCCACCAATGACTGACGGCATATTTGATTATGCAGACATAACGCCAGAGTTGTCGCGTGAGTATCGTGGATTAAGGGTATGGTTACCATTAAAGGTATTGGGTATAGGTCCGTTCAAGTTAAATTTAGAAGAGAAATTAAAATTATCAGAATGGTTATTTAATGAATTAAATGCAAATACAAAATTGAGAATTCATAAAAGTCCGGACTTATCAATTGTAACATTTTCTCATATTGATGGAGATGAACAGACGCAAAAACTTTTAAGCAAGTTAAATGATTCAAAAGAAGTTTTTTTATCGAGTTGTATAATTGATGGAAAATTGGCCATTCGTTTTTGCTTACTTGGGCACAAATTTCATTTCAGTCAATTAGAGAAAGTTTTGAATCTAATAAAAAAAATATTGGAGTAGAAGATAATGAATGAGAAAATTCAAAATTTTAAAAATGCATTTTCGCATTCAAAAATTCACTTAAACAATGCAGGGCTAGCACCAATTTCCAAAGCGGCGCGCGACAAAATTTTGTATTGGGGAAATCGATTTTTTGAAGAGGGATTTTACACCGATACAGATTATATGAACGACATTTTTTTTTCACGTTCAAAAGTAGCGGAGTTAATTGGGGCATCGGTTGATGAAGTCGCTTTTTTTCAAAGTACGGCCAGTGCCGTATCTCAAGTTTGTTTTGAATTTCCCCTAAATCAAAACGATGAGGTCATTATGTGGGATCAAGAGTATGCAAGTCATCTCTATCCCTGGCAAGAGGCTTGTAAGAGAAGTGGTGCTAAGTTAGTTTTAGTCTCCTCAGATGAAGATTTGAATACTCCTTACGAAAAAATCATTAATGCAATTACAAATAAGACTAAGGTTGTGGCAATTTCTTGGGTACAATTTCAAACTGGGGCCATGACTAATTTAGAAAAATTGGGACTAGAGTTAAAAAAACGCGAGATATTTTTCATGGTGGATGCTATTCAAGGTCTTGGACTTTTTTCAATGAAAATGAAAGAGTGGGGTATTTCTGCGATTGTTGGAGGCTCTCATAAATGGCTTGTAAGCCCTGTTGGGGTTGGTTTTTTGGCAATCGATATAAATATTGTGCCTATATTCAAACCTCATAATGTCGGGGCGTATACCTTTGGAACTTGCGATGATCCTACACAATTTTTTTGTAGTCCAAAAAAAGATGCACTTAAATTTGAGGCTGGCTCCAAACAAGTTTTAGAAATAACGGCACTTGGCGCTTCTGTTGATTTTATCTTACAAACTGGGGTTGATACGATTCAAAACGAAGCGATTCGTTTGGCCAAAATATTAAGGCATAATTTAGAAAAAAATGGCTTGAGCATTCATTCACCTTATCCATCCAATCAGCATGGTTCAAGCATCGTGAATTTTAGTAAGGATGGAATTTCAAATAGAGATTTGGCCCTAAAACTTCCTTGTTTAAGTGCCATTCGGGGAAAAGGCGTCCGTTTGTCGGCACATGCATTCAATACAGAAGCCGAAATTGAGGCAGTTGTTCACAGTTTAACTGGTTGAAAATATTGAGTTGCGTGCATTTTTATTCAAGATTCTCATTTTAAAGAATTAGCTTCAATTTACGATAAGAAGACTATGAGGTCTTCTATGTTTATTTATCGGTCATTTTTAATTTTACTATCAATTGCTTCAACTGCCGTTTTTGGTGCAGATACGGCTTTTGAGTCTGTGTTGAAAAAAAATCAAGACTACAAAGAAATTACTGAAAAACTAGAAGGACAAGAATGGTTTAATAAAGGCACTGAAAAAGTAGGTGAATATTTAGAGAAAAGAAAAAATGAAAAACCACTCACTGCCACTCAAGAAGCGGAACTTTATTATGAAGGATCTGTATCAGATCGCCCATGTTCTCATTGCCCAGTGTATCTAAATTTAGTTAGAGAAGTTAATAAAGTAGTAGCAAAAACAAAAGATAATAAAGAGAGTGTCGCTAATTATAATAATCGAATGATCGAATTAAATAAGTTAAAGTTTTTGTATTTTGCAACTCGCGAAGTTACTGAATCCGGTGTCGATCGTTGTCAGAAATGGAATAGTCACGATCCATTAAATTCTGTTGAATTACAGGGGAATACAAAACTAATTGCAGAAGAAGTTCTCCATATGCCAAACGTAACGTCCGCACAATATATGCCACAGGGAAATGAGGAAGATATTTACTATTATTACAGAGGAGAAGGCGCTCAAAGTAATGTGATAATAGAAGTGAAAATGTCAAAAAATGGTGTTGGTAGAGTTCGTTACTATAACTACGCAAATAAAATTGACTTTGATCCGCATACAGAGCTTCCTGATCTAGGTTCTATTGCTGATACCGCTAATGGCCAATCTGGCTCATCAAATAAAGACCGAGATGGTAATTATTTAGATTTTAAAATGGACGTGAAAACTAAAAAACTTGTATTGCCCACAGATGTAGAGTTTTTAGAAGCTGGTACAAAAACCGAGCTAAATGAAAATCTAATGCTAAAATCAAATACGGATTTGGGCTTTAATAATCAAAAAACTTCGATGTCGTTGGCCAGAAATACAGGTGAGGATTGGCTAAGGGTAGAAGCTAAAAATAAAACAATGGGTGATACATCGTTTGCCGCTGTAATACCAGTCGAATTTAAACTAAACAAAGAGTCAGATTTAAAACTTGGTGGTGGATTAAAAAGAGAAGTGGTTAGGGATTTTAATAAATCTGAATCAGAATTTGCTAACACAAATACTGTAAATCTTGGACTAACAGACAAAAACCATGAATATCTAAATGCAGAAATGATCGCTAAAGAAGAAGGGCTTCGAACAGTGGCCTTATCCAGTAAATATAGTTTAGGTGAATCTAGTAAAGTAAGCGGGAAATACAAATTCAATAGCGAAGGAAAAAGAGATTATGCAGTTGGAGGTGAAACTCAATATGGAGAAGATAATAGTTTAACTGGAAAATATGAGTTTGATAATCAAGGTAATAAGGCTTATTCAATAGGCAATAAAACCAATATGGGGAGATATGGATCTTTGACAACTAGTTATGGGGTGACTGGTGAAAGAAAGCAGTTTGTCGAAATAGGTCATGAGAAAAAAATATCAGACAGCGCTTCTATGGTCTTATCTCTTAAAACGGGAAGAGATCAAGAAACAACGGTGATGTATCAATTTCAAGCTAAATTTTAATTTTTTTTCGATGTTCTTTTGTTTTAGAATGCGATTTCTTTTTATCGAGTCGATCTCTGATTGAACTTTTTGTGGGTTTGGTGGCAATTCTCTTTTTTGGAGGAAGCCAAATCTGTTCGATTAATATCAAAATTTTATCATAGCCGTTTTGAATGTTTAAATATAGTGATCGTTCTTCTTGGTGTGAGTGGTAGTAGATATTATTGTCGTTTATAAATTGAGAGTGATTTTCGACGAATCGTTTTTTTTGAGAATCGCTTAGGGCATTACTTTTTAATATGTCCCAACGAAGATTGGCTTTAGAATTTGTTTTATTGATATTTTGCCCACCGGCACCACTTGAGCGAGATGCTGATATTTCTACTTCTATTTTTAAGATTTCTAGAATTTCATTCCGCTTAATATTTTTTAACATATTTATTTTGAAGAATCTAAGTTGATTTTAATAAAGTTTTCGATGAAGTCACTGGAATAAGATAGCTTTCTTAATTCACTTCTCACTAAATTAGACTCTTCTATTGTTAGTTTTGAGCGTGGCCGTTTGTTGATCCAGCCCCAGCTCCATTGATATTTATTTTTTATGGGAGAGTAGTGACCTGCCCGTACTCCTCGGTAAATAATATTTGCCCAATTGGTCCCAGCTTTTTTTTCGACACAGTCTTTTAATCGTAAATCAGTAGCATTTAAATCTTCATTGCTTCCACCAAACCAATATCGCAAATCGTGTATCACACAGCACTCTTTCCAAAGATTAGGTGAGCTTGGTGGTCCATCTATAAACATTGTGCAGTTGTCTGTTTCAAAATTGTGAAGTTGTGCTTTGGTTCCCCCTATTGCCAACGAAAAAAATGAAACCACGACCAATATTAAAAATTTTAATAAAAATTTGCGCATATATTATCCCTACGATATTGTCTTAAAATGCAAGAAGAAATGTCAAGCGAACACCTAATCTTAAAGACCTTATCATTTTTTGAGCCTATGAATTATGCTCAAATTATTTTTGAATTAGATGATGAAGAATTAAAAAAAATGCCAGACTTTACGGATGAAGATTTGAAAGGTGCATTAGCAATTTTAGTAAAAAAAAAGCAAGTGATTTTGATCGTAAAAGACGGTGAATCTTTTTGGCTTAAAAAAATGCCTAGGCGCAATAGAAACTTATTTAATCAGATAAGTACATTTATCTCAGACTTATTTAGAAAAAAATCCTAATTAATTATAACTTTCATCAATTTTACTGATCAAGATCAATACAAGGTCAATGCATTGGCATAAAATATACTTGAAAGACAAAAATCCTATGGGAGGGATTTTATGAAGTGGTTAATTAAACTTAAAATTGTATTGTTTATATTGTCTGGACCTTTTCACAAAGTGCATGCTCATACTAATAGGCCTTGGATATATTTTGACCTAGGCGATACGGTTATTAATACTAAAGACATGAAAAAACTTAAGTATTTTAAGGGAGCGAAAGATTATTTAACTGAATTGCGGCAAAAGGGATTTCAAATTGGTTTGATCACAAATATTCCAGAAACTTTTGGCCAGGATTATGATGAAAAATTAGAAACTTTAAAAAAGATGATTAACGATGGTTGGGCCGATAATGATTCTTTTGACTGGAATCAATTTGATAGAGTCATTCTACCGTTAAAAAACAGTGAAATGAAACCCGCTCCAGCTATGTTTTTGAAAGCATTGAATGAAGCGAAGAATTGTCCAAGCGCTTATATCAGTGAGAACGAAAAAGAAATTGTAGCTGCCAAAGGGCATGGTTTTGCTACGAAATTATTTAAAGAAGATGATTCTTCATTATATGTGCCAACCCATGAGTTAAAAACATTTTTACGAAATGAATATGGAAGACATTTTGAGGAAGAGTGCTTTGATCGGATAAATTAGCGATAATTTTCAACATAATTTTTAAAATCAATAGTTGATAAAATTTATTACATCTCTTGCAGAATATGTGTTACTAGACTTATTAAATAGAATTTTATCTAAATTTAAAAGTTCATCTCCTGCAGTAACTAGTGCAGGTTCTATATAGTTATTTTTTTGAATTTGCTGTAAACCAACCGCAGACATTAAAGAATTGCAAAGGCATTTGCAATTTACGGTTTTATCGACACATCCTCCTTTTTGGAGGTAATTATCTATGGGTTCGGCAGGACAGCGATATACTATTTTCCCGTCGTCATTTTCAACTGCTTCTCTTAAAAGTCCAATATCACAAATTCTATTACGTTGGTTGTACACTTTGTCCTCTGATAATGTTCCAGATAAATTTGCAACTTTAAATGGAAATCCTGTAGGCGAAGCAAATGGATCAGTCGATATTTCTTTATTCGAACATTTGTCAGTAAAGTTTTCGACAATTCGACTTTTTAGATCATTATTCATTCCAGATTCCTGACAAAAAGCAAATAATGTCCCTACTTGTATTCCTTGAGCACCTAAGCCTAAGGCTTCTTTGAATTTCTCAGGATTTCCATATGCGCCTGCCAACCAAAATGGTTTATTTAATTTTTTTATTTCGTTTAAATCGACAAAATCTTTATCTCCATAAATGGGGTTTCCGCGTTCATCTAAATTTAAAGCACCTCTTGGTGGAGCGTTATGACCACCGGCCTTGGGGGTCTCAATGATAAATCCATTAACTTCACCATTGGCTTTTTTGGTTAAGTGCTGTGCTAGGGTATGAGATGATATAATGGCCAAAAACATCGGACGCTTCAAAGTATTCGTTGAAATATTTGGAAATATTTCTGATGGATTAAAATTAATTCTATATTCTTTTTTGCTTTTAAGAACATTAATTTTTAACGAAGATGAAGTATTTGAAGAAAAATTATCTAACACTCCCGGGATTTCAGATGGAATACCAGCACCCATAAGTAGGTAATCGACATCCGCCAGCATCGCACCATATATAGTTGCCAAATTAGGAATTTGTATTTTTTCTAAGAGATTAATACCAATTTGACCATTATGATTTTCTTTTGCCAAAAAAACTTCAACAAATGCTCCAATGCTAAAAAGTTGTTGCTGATGTATTGAAAGGTTTATGGTTGGTAACGGGAGACGTTTATAAGGTTGATTTGGTGATTTTCCATTCTCAATGTAGTATTCAGCTATTATTTGATTACATGATTCTTGGTCTGGAAATGACTTTAAGGCCCTTCTAACATGACCTGCAATATCTCCATCTTGAAGTCTTCTAATGAGTACGTTATCAATTCCGGTTCCAGAAACTACTCCTAATTGCGATGCCATGGAAACTGATTTGGCCAACTTCCAATCAGAAACAGCAACCCCCATACCACCTTGAATAATTTTCGGCATATTTAACATCTCTAACTCCCTATTATTATGTGCCTTACAGTATAGCTAAAAGATAACCTATTGTTTGTAAAACAACGGTAAAAGCTTAAGTAAAGGTGTATAGAAACTAGACAGGCTTAAGAATTACGAGTGTAAAAAAGTAAATTCAAACAATGGAAAAGTTAAATTTGATATGATTCCTAAAATCAAATAGAGGCAGAACATGAAGACCATGAAAACGAGATTTGTAAAAAGCAGTATTATTGCAGCTCTTTTTGTAGGATTAAATTCTTATGCAAGCAACGTAAATGAATTGCTGCTCAATTCATTTAGTTTTCAATGCCCACAAGTAGTAACAAGAGATGTTGGTGGGAGCATACAAAACTTAACTACATTAAAAACAATAGTGGAAGAATTAAAAAACGATGCTGATTGTGCGAATTCAAATCAGTTAAGTGCATCTCTTTTAAGATACAGCTCTCTTTATGAAGAGTTTGAAGCTCAGAATTTAGATAAACAAAATAGATTAGAGCTAGAAAAGAAAATTGCACAATATACACAAATGATTAGTGAAGAAGATATTTCGGCAGATGTTAAAAATAGGCTCGCAGAAGATCTTGTTGTTGCTCAAGCTGAATTGATTAATGTAAAGGCAAGATTAAAACGATTTGATATTTTTAGTGGAAAAGAAGCACGGGCCGCAAATCAGCTTATCTTAGCAGTAGACCAATACTTGGCAAATTTAAATCAAAATTCTAAGTGTGTAGAAAAAAAAGGCGTAAAAATAGCAAATTTAGTTAGTAATGTACTGATCACAACGGCAGCATTTGCTAACCCTGGGACGGCGTTGGCGCTGGCAGCAAGTGGTGTTGTCGTACAAGCGGGAAGTTCCTATGTTAAAAATAAAAAATTTGACGATACAATCGATGGAGCCGAGATAGCATTAGCTCCAACGGCAATACGCTGTTACTCACAAGCATTGAGTGATCAATATTGCGCAATGAATGACACACTCGGTGTGCTTGAAGCAAGAAAAAGAGATAAAGAAAATTTACAAAATATTAAAAAAATTGACTTAGAAGGACTTAACCTACTTTCGTATCAATTAACAGGATTAACTCGATGGCT
>CAYWBR010000082.1:0-11512 GCA_964456675.1 uncultured Bacteriovorax sp.
ATCTTTAATACTTCATCAAAATGCGAAACAGGATAAAATTTCAATCCTTTTCTATGCATTTCAGGAACTTCTTTTAAATCTTTCTCATTTTGCTTTGGAAGAATAATATTTTTAATGCCAGCTCTTTTAGCGGCTAACACTTTTTCTTTTATCCCACCCACAGGAAGAACCTTTCCCGTTAAGCTTAATTCGCCAGTCATTGCAAAATCAGAGCTCACGGCTTTGTCTGTTGCAAGACTATAAAGAGCAAGCGCCATGGTAATACCTGCAGAAGGGCCATCTTTTGGAGTTGCTCCAGCCGGCAAATGTAAATGCACCTCGTGTGTGGCCAAATAATCTTCTGGAATTGGTAGAGGCTCGATCGGTTTTGCAACTTCGCCTTTTTTTAACTTAGGCTTGGCCGGTAATTTCTTAGGCTGATTTTTTTCAATTTCAAGTTGCAAAATCTTTCTCACATACGAGTAAGCTAGATTTGCAGACTCATTCATAACTTCGCCAAGCTGACCCGTTAATCTAAATCCTTTTCCTTTTAATGGTAGAGTTTCAATGAATAATATTTCCCCACCATATGCGGTCCATGCCAACCCAGTCACAACACCTGGACGATTTTTCTTTTCTGCTGATTCAGAAGAAAAACGAGGAGTGCCTAAAATGTCTTCTAAATCTTTTTCTTTAGGAGAAAATTTTAATTTCTTTTTTGGATGTGACACTTTTTCAAGAGCAGCACGACGACACAATTTTGCAATTAACTGTTCAAGAACTCTAACTCCTGGTTCTCTAGCATAATCTGAAATTAATTTTTTGATTAGAGTTTCCGAAAGAGAAATATCACCTTTTAGTAACCCATGTTTCTTTAATTGACGAGGAATTATCCATTTTACTGCAATGGAAACTTTTTCTTCCATTGTATATCCAGATAACTCTATTACTTCCATTCTGTCTAATAATGCTTCTGGAATATCATTGATGTAATTTGCGGTAGAAATAAAAAGAACTTTTGATAAATCAAAAGAAATATCTAAGTAATTATCTATAAAAGTTGCATTTTGCTCTGGATCTAAAACCTCTAAAAGCGCTGATGCCGGATCTCCTTGGTAGCTTTTACCAATTTTATCAATCTCATCTAACATGATCACCGGATTATTAACTTCAACTCGCTTAAGTGCTTGCATAATCTTTCCAGGCATAGCACCCACATATGTTCTTCTGTGTCCTTTTATTTCGGCCTCGTCCCTCATGCCTCCCAAAGAAAAACGGTAGAATTTCCTTCCAAGTGCTTCTGCTATAGATTTACCCATCGACGTCTTTCCGACCCCAGGAGGACCTGCAAGACAAAGAATAGTTCCATCATATGTTGGCTTTAATTTTCTTACCGCCAAAAATTCTAAAATTCTTTCTTTAGCTTTTTCTAAACCGTAGTGGTCTCTTTCTAAAATTTGTTTTGATGATTTAATATCTACGTTGTCATTCGTTGCTTTATTCCAAGGAAGCTCAAGAAGCCAATTTAAATATGTCCTTGAAACAGTATATTCAGGGGAACTATCTGGTATTAACTCTAAACGCTCTAACTCCTCTTTTGCCGTTTTTAAAACATCTTCTGGCATACCAACTTTTTCTAAACTTTCCTTTATTCTTTTTACATCTCGAGATTTTTCATCTTCTTCCATACCAAGCTCTTGTCGGATAACCTTCAATTGCTCTCTCAAAAAATATTCTCTTTGATATTTATTTACTTTGTCGTTTACTTCATCAGATATTTTTTTCTGAATGTCAGCTACATCTTTTTCTCGTTTTAAGTAAACCAAAAGCTTAGCAAATCTTTTTTTAACAACTAAAGTCTCTAGAAAATCTTGTGCTTCTGGAATATCCAATGAAATAGCAAAGGCAACGAGGTCGGCCAATGCCCCAGGAGATGGTGAATTAAGCATAGCCAGCTTCATTTCTTCATTGAAATAAGGATTAATTTCTGAAAGTTTCTTAACTTGATTAATAACAGATCGAGTATATGCATCTAGCTCTTCGTCTGCCTCTAGAATATCGTCAAAAACTTCAATCTTTGTCTTAATGATTGGCGATTCTTGAAAAATACCAGAAGCACGATATCTCTTCATCCCATGTACTAGAACATTAACAGAGCCATCGGGAAGTTTTAATTTTTTAACAACTTTACATAGTACCCCAACCTTGTAAATATCGCCCGGTTTTATTTCCTTAGACTCAAAATCAATTTCTTCTTCGGGAATAAAAGCTCCCTCTTCATCTTTTAAGTCATTTTTTACTAAGTTTAAAGCTACATAGCCACTTTTTAAAATTGCTTCATCTAACTCTGGGGTAAATTTTTCTTCGCTTAAAATAATGGGAGCAATCATCCCTGGGAAAATTGGACTATTCATTATGGGAATAATCACCACATTTTCAGGAAGCTTAGATAAGTCATCTGCTTTTTGCGATTTAACTTTAACTTGATAATCTGTTTCCATTTCTGACATGGCCATTCCTTTTTATTTTTTTAGATCGAACACAATTCGACCTGGATTCTCTAAATAAAATGCGTCCAAATTGGCAGAGCTACTCATTCTCAACTCAACGGATACATGATCTTTTTCTATTGGAAAAAAATGAACTTTTTCCACATATTTTGTTTTAGTAATAGATTTAAAATCTTTTGACAAATTTGTACTAAAAAGATCTACATAAAGCCTTTTGTCCTGTGATGAAAAGTGGCCATATAACTTTGGTGGATTTGGCCCTTTAAAATCCAAGACAATTCTTTCGTAGCCCTCTTTGGGGCTAAATGATTGTCTAATTCCCACTAGCTCTGTTTCATTTTTTACAGCACCATTATGAAATATACCCTTTTCAACATATATAGCTGTTTTAGATGGAGTTAATTTTCTAATTCGCTCTTTCATTAAATCCTGAGCAAATGAGTTGGTTAAAGTAAAGCTTAAAACCAGGAAAATACGAAATAAATACATATGCTATCCTTGCAATGTTTATTACGATAATTATAGAGGTTTTACTTAAATATTCGAAGCTAATTTTTTGATTTTAATTCTACTCACTAATTTTTTTTGAATTCGGCTCAATAAAAAGATTAAAACAAACGCTGCTAGGACTTGTCCTAATCCACCAGAAGGTCCACCACCATCTGTATTATTTACTATCGATCCACAGGCAATCGGAAATTCACTTTCTATTTTTCCATTTTTTGATTTTGCTGTTTCGCTTTGGCCCAAAGTAAGTGGATTTTTTACTACATATGCATTTGGAGCGTCTGGACACTGTGAATTGTCTGTCTCTATAAAAAATCGACTTCCAAGTCGTTCGTTATTTAAATTTGTAGTTTCTATACTTAAAAAATATAAATTAAGATTATCTTTCAAGCTCATGGAACTTTTGTAATTTGAAGCTTCGCCAATCCCTAAGCTCTCAGAATCAAAACTCGATATCAAAAATCCTGGAAAAAAATCTTTAGTAGAATATAATCGCCGCCCCACTGTACGAATCGGTGAAATATTTTCTTCTAACTGCAAGTAATTGAACCAATTTTTTGGCTTAATTCTTATTTGAAACCTATCTCCCATAACACCTGTAACAACAATATCTTTATCTAAATTTAAAGAAAAATCACTTTCAACCACCAAGTCTGATGTCGAATCAGTTCTCCCATAAATTTTTACATCATTTTTATAAATAGATAGATCCGCTTTATAGATAGAATAAAAAATTTGCGACCTAAAATTAATTCTCACATTAAATTGATCATCTTCGCCAACATCTACGGCATCTGTAGGGATTTTAAATTCTATGACATCTTCTTTAGTGTTTGCGACATCCCGCTCAGTAAAATACCCAGTAAAGGCAGTACTCATTAAAAATTTATTAAAATCTAATTCGTAAGGATCACCACTATCTTTTGCAGAGAAATAGTTCTGTGGAACGTCAAAGCCACACCGAATAGAAATATTACCAATAGACTTAGTGGTATTCGCGCTGACTAACACTGAAGCTGGAAAACCTTCGTCTGATCTCATACATGTTTGGAAGAAGCTTCCTCTATAGCTTTCTCCATTAGTACAAAAATTTACTCGGGCAGCAGAGTAAATCGCTGGCAAACTCGACTTAAATGCGAGTGGCTTAGTGTAAATATAGACTATTTTATCTTTTGTTAGCCCTTTGAAATTAAATTTTCCATCTGGATCTGATATTTGTGTGGCCGCTATCTTTCCATCAACATCCAATGCCATCACTTGAGCACCAAAAATCCCCACTAAACTATTTCCGCCAACAATCTTTCCAGCGATTGCTCCTCGATCACTATCTTTAAGGTATAGCTGCAAAATAGATTGTTTATCAAATTCTGCTAGTTTAAATTGTCCACGCTCTGCCTGATAAAACATTGTCGACTCTAAATTCGGCTCGTGCCCCAAACCCAAAAAATGACCAAGCTCGTGAGTAATAACATTTCCTAAATACAGCGAATTGTCTTGATCACTGGAAAAAACAATATCATCATTCAAAGCTATATCCGCTTCTAAAATTTCACCAGTTGAGTCTTTATAAGACACGAGGGCAATGCCAATGACACCTGAACCAAAAATTGATTGATCATTAGAAAAATAAATCTCATTTTTATTTTCTTCAATATTTGTGCTTTTTTGTAAAACAAAACTAAGCCTAGTGCCAGAAACATTTGCCCACTCCCCTACGGCACTAACAAATACACTACTCACAAACCCCTCAGACAAATTACTTGTATTCGTTGGATTATAGTATAGTGAAATAGCTGAATTTTGTTCCGACCAGTACAATGGCTTTAACTGAGAAGTAAGAGAAGGCACAAATGCCATAACTTTTCCCATAAACAGCCAAATGAAAATGTAAAAGAGTGTATACAAATGGTTTTTCATTTTAAACCACCTGATTTTTTTTTGATTTTCATATGAGCAAGAAGCATTAACACAACAAACAAAAACAGTGTGCCAAAAATCATCAGTATATAATTATTAGACCTATCGTCGTTGAGTTTTTCATTTTTCTTAGCTGCGAAAAATTCAGTGCTACTGTGATTGTCATTTGGATGTAATGTTGAAGCATTGGCTTCTGACACATTAAGCTTATTGGTGGTAAATTTTTTAATTTTCCAATATTTATTTCTAGATGCTTTGATAAAATCATTGAAGGATAAATTTTTTAAACCTGGTGTATCACTAAAAATTTTTGAATTAAATGAATCTTTGTCTGCTTGAATATATTCTCCCAGTGCAAGATTATTTAACACATAAGCATCCCCTATTTTTTTCAGTAAATATGCCCGAATCTCTCCAACTTTGGGTATTTCTACTGTATCAATTTTCATTGATCTTCCCCCCAAAGATCCGCCAGGAATCATCACTTCAATTGTCTCTAAATCATAATTTAGCGTTTGCTCATTGGACAAAATAACCTTAGACCATATTTTTTCACCTCTTAGCGCAGGAGTAACACTCACCACGCGACCGAGAGTAAAAACATCAGCCTCTTCGATTTGTTGGGCCAAAGATAATAAACGATATTGAGTCGCAGAGGCGACAGAACAAAACGCTAAAATTATCAATGTGAAGAAACATCTCAATTTCATACTACTATTATCGACAAATTTTTTAATTTAATGATGAAATAAGTTCCAATTTTTTAGGTAAATAAACCCTTTAAAGTTGGCGTGAAAAACTCAAGAATTCAACGCCTTAGGCAATAGTTATAACATTATGAGCACAACTTTCAAAATAATCATTTTGGTCTATTACCACTACAGTATTTCCACTGCCACATAATTGGTGCAAAAGCATGCTAAGCGGTCCTAATTCTATTGGCGATAAACCTGATGACAAGTTCTCAAAAATAATTAGCGAATTTTCAATTTTAGTATCTAAAAGTGATAATAAATAAAGCCTTTGTCTCTCTCCACCTGATAAACTTGTAAGCGGTCTGTCCAATGATAAGTAATCTAATTTTAACGTCGTCAAATAATCAAAAATTCTTTTTCCCTTTGGGGTCAATCTGACAAATTTCATAACTTCAGACACAGGCAAAGTATATGCCTCATGAACAGTGATATTTCCGTCACTAATATTTGCATAAAATGGTTTTATCTTTTTTCCTTGGCATTCATCGCAAACAAATTCTACATCTTCCATAAAATGCATTTCAACGACTTTCACCCCTCTTCCCATACACTCTAAACACATTCCAAGTTCTGAATTTGAAGAAAAATGACCATCCTTTAAATTCATATTTTTTGAAACTTCTAAATTAGTAAAATGTTTTTTTAGAAAGCCTACCAGCTCTGTATATGTTCCGACGGTTGATCTCGAACTTACTTTGTCTACCGAACCATTTATAACAATAACTTCTTCAATATTATTATCTCCTTCAATTTTTTCGTAACTAAATGGAGAATAATAAAGTTTGGTTCCATGAATTTTTCTATGTATTTCATTAGCAAGAACTTCAACTATAAATGAACTCTTACCTACTCCTGATTCTCCATTGACCCAATTAACGGCATTTTTTAAAAGTTCAATTTTTTCTTTTTTGAGTTCTCTAATCTGTGGTTTAAATATTTTTAAATATTCTTTTTTTCCAAAATCAAATTTTTTGTACTCGAAATTTGTAAATTCTCTTTTTTTGTATGGCCCTTGATAAATAATTTCGCCACCGAATGCTCCGGCATTTGGCCCCATTTCAATTACTATATCAGAAATCGACTTCATGTATTCTGAATGCTCTACCATAACAATGGTGTTACCTTGATCTCTTAGGTCTTCCAAATATTTTTTCAGTATTTTCTGAGTATTTATACTTAAGCCTAAACTTGGCTCATCTAACACAAACAATGACTGTGACCCTCTATACGAAAGAAATTTAGAGAGTAATATTCTTTGATACTCACTAGAGCTAAGAGATCTTACCTTGCGAACATTTTGCAAATGCCCTAAACCTAAATTACAAGAAACATCATAAAGAAACTGCAAATCCTCTAATGCCGTTCTAATTTTTGAAAAGTTTTTTTGATCTATTGCCCATTTTGAAATTTTGGCCAAACTCATCTTTGAGTCTGCCAGTTTTGAAAGTAAAAAATCTCTAAAAAGAATCTTGTGATCTCCAACCATTAAAGTTAGATCTCCCACTCTTTTTGAAACTCTTGACCCCATACAAGATTCACATGTCTCTTCTGTTTGCAGCCCTCTAGAATAGATCCTAATTGTCTTTTTATATTTTTTAGAATCTAAATAAGCTAGTAACTCGTCTAACCCTTCATAGCTACCTGAACCTTTATATAAAAAATTCCAAATAGATTTTGGAAGTTTTTCAAACGCTAGATCAACATCAAAACCATGCTTTTTTGCCTCTCTAAGCATTGCTGGTATCAGATGATTGAAATGTGAAAAAGAAAGAACATTTACAGCTCCCTCTCTTAAGCTTTTTGTTGGATCTTTAACTAGCTTATTTCGATCATAGATAAGCTTCATTCCATGCCCTTGGCAATCTGGACAAGCCCCAAGTGCATTCATTGGAGAAAGAGCATCTGCGATATCCCCTTTTCCTTCATCTACTTCATCACATTTTGGGCATTGATAATGAAGTTTTGCTTCAAAACTAATTCCTTTTTTATTCTTCAAAAAATAAATCACATAGTTTTGATCAATAGGAAATTCACTTTCTAAAAGCTTCTTATTTAAATTATTTTCATCTAAAAAATCTTTCGCTTTAAGACGAAAAACCTCAAAATAACTAGCATCTTCTGAATATTCAGTAATTCCGTCTTCAAAAGAGTTAAGAACTCTATTGGGCATTATCCCAGATCGAATTTTCCTTTCATAATCTAGTTTAGTGACAAAAAAATGCACGATATCTTCATCATGATTTTTTAATTTAAGCTTTTTAATTTTTTCATATATCTGGCTTGTATTTCGCTTTGATTCAAAAACTATTTGATGATTGGGACAGTAATAGTTACCCAAATAAAAAAATATTTTCTGAATTTTATCATGTCCACCCAAAATATCTAAAGCAACCGGACGAGAATGAATCACTGGATTATGCTGAGGCAATCCCCATGCTGGCATTACTGGGTAAAGTGAATCAACATCAACTGTATGGGGAATTTCCCAAAAAAACTTCATATCTGTCGGAAGAGAATTAATATAACGGCGCTTTGATTCTGTTAAAAGCGTGTGAAAAGCTAACGATGATTTACCTGAACCAGATGGGCCATATATGCAGGTTATTTTATTCATCTCAATGTCGAGATTTAAGTTTTTTAGATTATGTGTTCTTACGCCACGAAGTTCTATTTTTTGATTTTTTTGCATGGAAAAATTATAAGTGAAAAATTATAAATTGTGGTCTGGACGTTTGAGAGACAAAAACAAAAAAGCCCTCGTAAGAGGGCTTTTTACGAAAATATATTTCCAAATAGAAATTATCTTTTTGAGAATTGGTATCTTCTTCTTGCACCAGCAAGACCAGCTTTCTTTCTTTCAACTGCTCTCGGGTCACGAGTTAAGAAACCAGCTGCTTTTAATTCAGCTCTACATCCTGGTGCAACTTTTAAAAGTGCTCTAGCGATACCTAAACGGATAGCACCAGATTGACCAGTAATACCACCACCAACAACATTTACATTAATATCGTATTTGTCAGCAAGTTTTAAAAGTTCAAGTGGTTGGTTAACAACATAAAGGTTGGTACCAAGTTTGAAATATTCTTTTACGTTTCTTTTATTTACTGTAATTTTTCCAGTTCCAGCAGATAAATAAACTCTTGCTATTGAAGTTTTTCTTCTTCCAATTGCGTGTGTATCGTATGTTTTACCTTTTGCAGCCATATTTAATCCTTATATTACTTTAATTTGAATTGAACCGGGTTTTGAGCAGCATGATCATGATTTTCACCTGCAAAAACTTTAAGTTTAGTTAATTGTTTTCTTCCAAGAGTGTTTTTTGGAAGCATTCCTTTAACAGCTTCAAGGATGATAAGTTCTGGATGTTTTTCTAGTTGCTCTTTAGCTGTTCTAGATTTAATTCCACCTGTGAAATTTGTGTGCCAAAAATAATCTTTCTGGTTCCACTTATCTCCAGTGAACTTAACTTTATCAGCGTTGATAACAACAACGTAATCACCTGAATCAGTATTATATGTGAATTTTGGGTTAAGCTTTCCTCTTAAAAGGTCTGCTATTTGAGTTGCAAGACGTCCGACAACTTGATCTTTAGCATCGATTAAGTGCCATGTTTTGTTAGCTTCTGCTGGCTTAAGTACAAATGATCTCTGAGTATACATAAAAACAATCCTTCAAAAAGAATGAAAACTATTCAAATACAATTAGCCGAAAAAGGCAAGTGTTCTCCCTTTTACAGGATTATTGGGCCCAACGTCAAGCCATATTCGTACTTCTTTTTAAGAAAAATACTTTAACATGGTTCTTCAAATCTTGCCTTAAAAAAATCCAATGGATAGATGGAATCTACCAAAACTTTCTTGTGCGCCGCCACTGTTTTTCCGACGATCAATTTTAACCCCGTAGTCAAAATCTAGTGAGCCTACAGGTGTCAGTATTTTAATTCCGGCCCCAACGGCCGAACGAAGCTTAAAAGGTTTTACAGATTCAGAAAAAAGTCTCCCTGCGTCGTAAAATATACTAAACTGGAGCTGGTCGTTTATATTGTATCTAGGTTCAAGTTTGAAGTTCACAAAATACAACGAATCTTGAAGGATTATTTCACCAATATTCTCCCCGCTTTCTACAACGTTTATTTCAGAGTCTTCGAAGCCTCGTACCTCGTCATACCCTTCCAATCGAAATAGCTTTATCGATGGAATATATCCACGAGTTTTGGGTTTTCCATTTGCATTCAATTCAACGTCACCAGTATTTGTGTATAGCTGTTCCGTAGCAAAATTCTTTTGATAGCCTAAAGACGTACTCATGGCCAGAGTAACGTCCCCCATAGGAATGTAAAAACGATTTCTACTAATTAACTTAATATAATTTATCTGTAGATCCTCATTTTCCATCGAGCCAAAATATTTATTTGCCCATTCACTCGTCAAATTAAAATAAGCACCTTTTCTGGTATATACGGGGTCATCCCTTAAATCAAAAGTTAACGATGGTGTAATTGAACCGATAACAAAATCGTCATTATCTTTTAATTCTGTTGCATTAAATTGCTCAATTTTTTCAAACTGGTACCTCACAGACGCCACGAAGTAATTGGTAAATGACTTAGAAAGCTGAGGCGAAAGCCTATGAATATTTGCATCAAAGCCGTAAAAGCGCTTTTTCTGAGTTGACGCTTGGGTTTCGAATTCAATTTGAGTTTTGAACATATTATGAAAAAGATATGGTTCTATAAAACCAAACTTTAAAGTGTACTCCACAAGCTCTTTGTCTTCTTGCTTACGTTTTAAATCAAAACCACTGAGGCTTGTTCTGAGATTGGATTGTGCTTGCAGTGTCGCTTGGCGATTCATCCCTCCGATGTTTCCTATCGTGGTCCCTGCCGATAGCTTCCAACCTAAATCCGTTCTGTAGCCAGGCGCGATCTCGGCTACACCAAAATCTTTCTCTCTCACTTGAATTAGAACATTTGTTTTAGAGCACGATTCAGTGTCTGATGAATCATAAATAATGTACGGCGTGGTTTTTAATGTCGCAAAAAGTCCCAAGTTAGAAAGACGTTGATTTAGTCTTTCTAAGTCTGATGGTGTAATCAGATCTCCTTTTTTTAAGTGGAATTCGCGCTCAAAAACCCTTGATTTGGTTTGGCGATTTCCTGCAATAATTAAATCGTTAAAACAAATTCTATTTCCTAACTCAACTTCTGGAGAAAATAAGACCTTCAGATTTGCTCGATCATACTGCAACAGAGTGCTTGACTTAGTATTTTTAACATTGGCAAAGTAATAACCGCGCTCTTGCAGCTTGCTGACTATCAATTGCAGGTCACTTTCAAGGGAAGATATATCAATCGGTTTATTTTCTTTATTTGTGAGATATATTTTAAGGTCTGACTCAAGATCCTTTGCGACATTTTTAATTTGTACGCTAGAAATAGTATAGGACTCTCTTTCATTGACATAATATTCCAACGATACTTTTTTATCTTTGGTAAAACTTGCAATTGGCTTCGATACTTCAACCTGTACAAAACCTTTTGAATAATAAAGCTTTTTTAATTGATCTGAAAAAATATCATAATACTCTTTATCATAGTAGCGCTCTTTGGCGAGCGGTGTTGCCGATTTCTCGAACAAACTATTTACATCTGTAGGCGAAATTGAATTCATCCCTTTATAAATAACCTGGGACACCCAAACTTTATAACCTTCGGTTATTTCCACATACACATTAACTAGGCGATTCTTGTTTTTGTCTTCACCAAATATTTTTCTAAACTTAACATCAGTGCCATAATAACCAAGCTTCTCATATGACTCTACAATTATCTCCCGAATAGAGCTC
>CAYWBR010000083.1:0-11486 GCA_964456675.1 uncultured Bacteriovorax sp.
GCAAAAGATCCAGTTTCTCTGAAAAATCCACCTTCAGCTCTTGGAGCAGCATCTGTATCAGTAGTATTTGCAGAAGTTCCCCACTCTGTTACTACATAATTTTTGAAGTTATTAACTTCAGCTGGGTTAATAAAAATTGAACGCGCATCGCTTATTACTCGAGACTCACTTCCTTGTCCCAAAGCAATCATTCTCGACTTAGATGCAAAAGCACTCGTTGAAAGAACACAAAGTCCCGCAACCAATAAAACGTTTTTTCTCATTCGCTCTTCTCCTTGAAAGTTTCGACGAATATTAAAGTAAATATTTAGCGTTTCATTAAATGGTGGGATGAATAAAAATGATTGTCAACAAGCTGTGTGGACTAGGTAGGCACTATAACAGATAGTGCCCTTCAATATTTTTTAAACTAAGCAGGGCACGAGCTTCGTAATTAATGGCACCCACGGAATATGCGCTTTTTTCTTGAATGCAACTCGTTGCCAAAACTGGGGCACAATATCCAAGGAAGTTGAGATTTTTAAAATTTGCTGATACTTCAGAATAAAGCTCATCGTCAATTTTTAGACACCCACTTGAATCTTCAATTGAAATGTATTCTTTAATAGGAATATTTTTTGGCTGTTGAAAAATTTTTTCTAAATTTTTCTTAATTCCACGAATAATTCTAGATATGTCTTCTTCTGTCATTTGATCCTTGTCGATAAAATGGACAAAATCTACAGTTTGAACATCATCTTTCGTTGTAAACTCACCTACATAATGTCCCCAATCGTGCGTATACGACAGAGGAATAAACAATGTCTCTTTTAAGTCGGTAAGTGGCTTTTTGAAATCATATTTCACAAACAATGCACTTGGAGAAATAGTACTTTCACAAAACTCAATAAACTTATCCGTTAATTCATTTTTATTTTTATATAAATTTAAAAATTCAAATGGAGTAATTCCTGAAATTAAATGACTGGCCGTAAACTCAGTACCATTAACACACTCAACGATATATTTTTCATTAGCATAATAAATTGACTTAACTCTTACCGGATAAGCTGTTTCATTCAACCAAGCTAAGAAATTTTCATCATTCGTATGTGGAAAAAGCTCACCATAATTAATATCTAGCCTTCCTTCTGTAAAATGCTCTTCATGGAACTTAAGAGCTTCTGATTTAGATCTTCCACCAAAAACTTTCCACTGCATGTCCTTATAGAATTGAGATGGCATGGCCACTTCATTATACAAACCAGGATGAAGCAGATGCTTTACGCAATTAATATTGTCCACGCCGCGAACCCCACTCGGTCCTTTGGGTGATAGATCTTTAACTTCAAATTTTTCCTGAGAAAGAAGTCGAACTTTGTCCGCGCCAAATTTATCTACTAGTTTTTTAAAGATGGTAATTGTGAAAAGATCATGACCAAGAATCAAATATTCTGTATCGACATTTTCTTTTTGAATTTCCTGAATTTTTTTTAATTTATGTAGGTCTTTAAAGGCCATAATCTTTCCTAATAGACATTGGTAAAATTTTCGTTTACCAAGTGTACCGAAAAGACTATTGAGTGAGAAGACCTACAGTGCCAAAGCTTTTAAAAACAGAATAATAATCGTCAAAAAAATTATTTTACAACTAACTTATCACCGGCTTTTACGTTGCGTGATTTTTTAAGTTTTGAATTAGAGGCAATCAGACGCTGAACAGAAATGCCATGTTTCTGTGCTACCGACTTAATCGACTCACCTTTTTTGACGACGTACAACTTTGGGGAGCGAGTTCGCGCTCCTTTGGTTTTAGCATATTTTTTCTTGTATCTTTTATTCTTAGACAAGATTTCTTTACGTGATTTCTCGTAAAGATCTGCGTACATGTTGTTATTTGGAGAAACAATTTCACCTAGTCTAAAAGGTAGCTTAATCGATTCGCCTTTTTGATAAACCTCTGACTGAGTTTTTTGATTAAGATTCGCTAAAACATCTACTTGTCTTATTTTAAATTTTTTAGCAATTTCTGAAATCGACATTCGTTTTTTATCTACAACGAATTCTTGAAATTCAGATGCCTTCAAGTCTTGTCCAATACAACAAGTAACCCATTTTTCTGCTGATCCTGGCGGTAGTCTTAGCTTATATTCCCCCATATTCGGAGGTGTAAACCATCTCAAAAGTTCTGGATTTAAACGTTGAATTTCTTCTAACTCTATTCCCATTACATCAGAAAGCTTATAAAGATCAGTGAATGCTCCAACAGTAATTTCATCAAAATCTAATGGCTCATGAAAATCAATTTCTTCAAAACCAAATGCTGTTAAATTTTTTCCAATAATTGCGAGGGCCATAATTTTTGGAACATAATTTTTAGTTTCATCTTTTAAATAGCGCCCTTTAGTTAAGCCCCAAAACTCATCAGTATTGTATTTTCTTATTGCTCTTGAAATTTTTCCTTCACCAGCATTATATCCTGCAGCAGCTAATTCCCATGAACCAAAATCATCATAAAGTTTTGTTAAATAGCGTGAGGCTGCAACAGTTGCTTTAATTGGATCGCGTCTTTCATCCCGATACCAATCTTGATCTAGGCCATACATTTTTCCTGTATAGGGCATGAACTGCCACGGGCCGACGGCTTTGGCCCAGGACTTTGCTTTATTATTAAAACCTGATTCTGCCATGGCCAAGAAAATTAAATCTCTTGGTAAGCCATGCTCTTCTAAAATAGCCCCAAGAATGGGAGCGTATCGCCCAGCCCTCTCTGCATATCTTTCAAAAAATGGGCGACCTCTATTTAAAAAATAGCTGATCCATTTTTTTACTTGGTCATTGTAGACAACAGGGATGTCAAAATAATTATTTTCTAAATTAAGTTCTTCCGCACCCTCTAAATAGTATATTTTCCCCTTTAACTGGGCGTTATCCTCTGCATCCCCACTAATGACAGATGCTCCCTCAATCATGTTGCGAGAACTAATCTTGGCAACCTCAGCAGACTTATCTTCTTCTTCTGCGATTTCTTTTTCAGATAAATCACGATTTTTCATCCGAAGATAAACTTCACGCACCGATTCGGAAGATCCATTGTTTTTTGTAATACTGGTTGTAGCAATTGTCGTAGCGCTATCTTCTTTTTTGGATTCTGATTTTATCCCTATTGGAGTACTAGCGCACGATGACCAAACAAACGTACAAAAAATACAAAATGGTACATTTAGATTTAATTTAATTTTTTTCTTTAACAAAAATGACGATAACCCAACCATCAATAACCATCCTTTATTATTGTTGTGGCGCAGCCCCTTCACCTACTATGAAGTTTTTGCAATAAAATCATTACATTAGCTTTGCAGTGTTTCTTTACCTTAAAGCTAACTTAATAAGGTTAACAGGACTTTTAATCGGTGACCAGTACAAAAATAAACAATGAACATTCAAGAAGTTAAAAGCAATCACGCACCGCACCACGCACTGCCTTTTCCCCGTTGACCGCACTATATGACTCATGTTGCTATTTTTTATTTCTCAATTACCATATTGATTATGAAAGCCCTAATTACAATTTGCACTATCTGCTTCAACTGTTTTGTGTTGGCCAAATCTGAAATCCAACAAACCAACTACAACTTCCAACTGGAAAACCTTCAAGATTTTTTTCCAGAAAATAAGCTAGATAAAAAAAACTCCAAAATTAGAAATTTAGTTTCACTTAGCAAAGAAGATAAAAAAGAAATAGTACTTTTTAAATACTATGATTCCTTGATTTACCCACTAACCATCAATGCTCAACTCATAGACGATGAGATCAGTGATATCTATATTAGGTTTCCGAATAACTTTCCACACAACATGGTATTAGCTAACATACGTAAACATTTTGGAAAGCGGGATAGAACTTTTAGACAAAATCGCGATGTTCTATTCACCTGGGTTAATAAAATGCTATCTGGTAAAAATGTTGAAGTTATTTACAATGGATCTTGTAGTATTGATTGCTTCCCATTGGGAATCTACATTATAAGTAAAAAAGCTCAGAAAGATCCGAGCTTTATTTCACTTTATCAAAAATTTATTAAGGATTTTCCCAAAGGCACTAACGAAAACTAAATTACTAGCCTATCTTTATTTTTTTGAACGTATCCCCATAGAACCAAACCAGAAAAAATCATAATAAAACAAAGAATTTGCCCCATTGTGATTGTTCCAAAATAAAAACCTAATTGTTGATCTGGCTCTCTAAAAAATTCAACAATGAATCGAAATGTTCCATATCCTAATAAAAACAACGATGAAATAATTCCATAATTTTTAATTCTTTTTAATACAAACCATAGAATCGCTGAGAGAACTAATCCTTCGAGAACTGCTTCATATAATTGACTGGGATGCCTTGGAAGTGGTCCACCTGTTGGAAACACAATACCAATCCAATGGTCAGTAATTCTGCCGTAAAGCTCTCCATTGATAAAATTTCCGATACGTCCAAAAAATAGTCCCATACTCCCTGCTAGAGCTACTGAATCCATGACTTGCAACCATGAAATTTTATTTTGACGAGCAAAAATCACACCTCCGGTGATTAATCCAATAAGTGCACCATGAAAACTTAAGCCTCCTTGCCACACCGAAAAAAGCTCAGTCAAATTTGCTGAATAATAATCCCAATTATAAACAAAAACGTAGGTCAAGCGAGCGCCAATGAACATACAAATAATCATTGTCGTAACGAGTGTATCTACTTTTTCTTCAGTAACTTTAAAAAAATTTCTTCGAATGAGTACTTTAAAAAGATAAGTTGCAATTAAAAAGCCTACAACATACATTAATCCATACCAGCGAATTTGAAGGGGCCCTAAAGAAAAAATGATGGGGTCTATTTTCGGAAAATTCATAAGATTAAATCCATTAATAATTTATTTTAATAGATTCAATCCTACAAAGATAATAATGTTTCTACAAGCTAAGATCTGTGCGCGGTTTAAAACTTTCCTCTGGATGCACTATTCCCTCAGTTGTTCTAGCTACGGCTTGAATCATCTGCCGCATTGGCACGGTTAATCCAGTAGTGTCTAAATAAGTGCAGTGTGAAGTTAAAAAACTTAAAAGTTCTTCGTTCGTCATACGAACGTTTCTATTTTTTAATGTCGGATCTAGTCTCAGCATTTTAAATCTAGCAGACAATTTCTTCACACCGTCTTGAGATATTATTCGCTCGTTTTTGACATCAATATAGACGGCTTCACCTTTTGAATCACTATAGCGTTGAACGACCATTCCTTCATCAATCGGCACTCCCCAAAATCCAACAATCCCCATCGATTGAAATGCAAAACTAATATAACGATTTAACACAACCTTACTTGAAAAAATTTCTGCCTTAGTTCCAAATGTTTTAAATACTCCCATTTGCCATTCTTTCGAGGTAAAAGAATAGATCATTAGCGCTGAATTTTTATATCGATAAACCCTATACCCGATTTGATTCACGACACTTTCTTGGCCATAGCGATCGCTTTCAAGCATTGAAGTAATTTGTCTTCCAACCGATATATTTGCTTCTTGAAATGTTAAAACCCTTGCTCGTGGGTCAGTAACAATTAACTTCTCTGCATCTTTTGCTTCTGCATCTTGTACTTTTGAAAAATGATGATGGTTCAAAAAATCAACGAAAGCACCTTCAAAATCTCCATTTTTAAACCTTATAAATATTGGGTACCCCAATTCTTTTCTAAATTGAAACCATTGATAACCAAGTGCGGCATTGTCTGGAGTTTTTGTTTTTGTATTTGTATTCGCCATACTCACCTTCCTTGTAACACTGCGCCCAGCATTGTCTTTGGACCTCTAAAATGCGTATCGGCAAAAGGAGCTTTTCCTTGACAGATGGGGGCTCAAGGCTTAAAAAGCTAAGTTTACAGTCTTTGGCTAAAATGAGGGCCGACAAGTTCATACCCATCTATTCCAATCGGAATTGAGAAGTAGACCCCTCGATTTTGCGGACAACAAGGAGTTTTAAATGTACGGTATCGTAGAAATCGCTGGTCACCAATATAAGGTGCAAGCAGGAGACCTGATCGATGTTGAGAAATTGGCAACAGAAGCAGGTTCAACAGTAACTTTCGACAAAGTTTACTTCATTGGTGGGGAAAATCCTCAAGTGGGTGCTCCAGTTGTAAATGGTGCAAAAGTAGTAGCTAAAGTTTTAAGACACGATAGATCTAGAAAGATCATCGTTTTTAAAAGAAAGCCAGGTACATACAAAAGAAAAAATGGTCACAGACAACACTTCACAGCTTTATTGATCACTGAAGTTGTTGATGGATCAGGAAAAGCTACGAAGATCGATGCATCTTCTAAAGCAGCTCAAAAATATTTAAAATAAGAATTAAAGCTTAAGGAGATTATACAATGGCACATAAAAAAGCCGCGGGTTCGACATCGAACGGCCGTGATTCAAATCCAAAAATGCGCGGAACTAAAAAATATGGTGGTGAGCACGTTATTCCTGGGAACATCATTGTTCGTCAAAAAGGAACAAACATCCACCCTGGAAAAAATGTAGGTATGGGGAAAGACTTTACTATCTTCGCAATGGTTGAAGGAAAAGTAGAATTTTCTTACTATAACAGAGATAAAAAAATCGTATCAGTAATTCCTGCTTAATTTTTTTGTCATTCTGTATCAAATGAGATATTTGAAGGGAGCTTTATAGCTCCCTTTTTTTTGTAAAAAATCATTAAGACTGAAGAGATTCAGACTGGAAAATTGAATGAAGTTTATCGACGAAGTAAAAATCACTGTCAGCTCAGGCCATGGTGGACCCGGTGCTGTGAGTTTTCGCCGTGAAAAAGGAGTACCTTTTGGTGGCCCTGACGGTGGAGATGGTGGTGTTGGCGGTTCAGTTTATGCCCTTGCAGATGAAGGCATAAATACACTCATTCACTTCAGGGGACAAAAAGTTTTTAGAGCAGAAGACGGAGTACCTGGAGCTGGAAGAAAACTCAACGGCAGGTTCGGAGAGGATTTAATTTTAAAAGTTCCAGTGGGAACTATTATTCGAGATGCAGAAACTAATCAAGTCATCGCTGATCTCACTGAAAACAACCAAAAAGTCTTAATAGCCGAAGGTGGTAATGGAGGAAGAGGAAATTCAAATTTTCAATCCTCTACAAATCAAGCTCCCAGAATAGCACAGCCAGGACTCCCTGGAGTGACGCTCAATTTAGAACTTGAAATTAAGCTATTGGCCGATATAGCACTTGTAGGATTACCCAATGCGGGTAAATCAACTCTGATCTCTGTTATCTCTGCGGCTAAACCCAAAATTGCAGACTACCCATTCACTACACTAGAGCCAAATTTAGGTGTAGTAACAGTTGGGGAAAAAGATTTTGTTGTCGCAGATATACCGGGACTTATCGAGGATGCATCAGAAGGAAAGGGCTTAGGTATAAAATTTCTAAAGCATATAGAAAGAACTAAAGCACTTGTTCATTTAGTCGATGTATCGTGGTGTCTTGATGAGTTTGAAGCTTTTGAACAATATGTAATTGTCCGCCAAGAAGTGGAAAAATATAGTGAAGAATTGGCAAATAAAAAAGAGTTGGTGTGCTTAACAAAAATCGATGCGATGACTGAAGAAGAAATTCAAAAGTATCAAGTCTTTTTTGAAGAACAATTAGACCGCAAAGTTCTTCCCATTTCGGGTGTCAGTGGGCGCAATATTGAAATAGTTAAACAATTAATGCTTAAAAGTATTACTGAATAAATAGGATAAAAAAATGAGCAACAATGAATTTTTAGACAAAGAAATTGAAAAGATAATTAGTGATAAAAAATTCGAAAGCCCGTTTAATATGGCCATGGCCGCCGCTTTTATCATGGGTCACTTTAAAGGGGTTAATCTTAAAATTCTAGACCTTCGTAAAGTTGCTGGAATCGCTGAAACTTTTGTTATTGGTTCAGCATCTAATCCAATGCAAGCACAAGCAATGTCTGAAGAGATTTCGCGACAAATGAGGCTTCACGGGTACGAAGCTATATCGAGAGAAGGCTTTAAAGAAAGTTCTGATTGGATTCTTCTCGACTATGGCGATATTATTTTTCACGTCTTTTTAGAATCTCATCGATACGTTTATGATCTTGATTCTCTTTATGCTAAAGCAGAAAGCATTGAGATTCCAGAGGAGTACTACTACGCAGACGCACCATCTTCGATGAAGCCAGTTGGTGATGATCGTGGATATTTCTAGACTTATCTATGCGTGAAGTACATCTAATCACGGTTGGAGCGCTCAAAGACTCCAACCTAGAGTCTTTAGAAAATGACTACCTCAAAAGATTTTCTTCGTTTAAATTTTTAATCCATGAGTTAAGAGCACACTCAGAAGATCTAACTAAAGAGGCCAAAGAAGTTACAAAAAAATTAACAGAAATTAATAAAGTTAGTTCTAGAAAAATTATTTTAATGGAAGAGAAGGGAAAACAATTCACAAGTCCTAAATTCGCAGAGTGGTTAAACGAACTTCAAACAAGTAGCGATCCATTAATTTTTATTATTGGAGGAGCTTCTGGACATGGTGATGAAGTACAAAAACTCCCTCATTTATCCTTATCACTTTCGACTCTTACTTACCCACACAAGCTAGCTAGGCTTTTATTAGTCGAACAACTTTATCGGGCCGAAACTATCCTAAAAGGTCATCCATACCACAAATAAATGGCATAAATTGTAGGTAAATAATCCTCTAACTACCTGAAAACTTAATTAGACTAAATTGTTAATCGGTTTAATCCGATAATATTAAAAGTCGCGTTTAATTATAGAGGTATTGCCTATGCTAAAAAAAATTCTATTAATGGCTTTTGTCATGTGCTTTTCATTTTCTGAAACTTTGGCGAGTGAACAAAAAATAAGTAATGATGATATCGCTAGAAAATTAATTGAAGATTTTCATCAAACAATTCACTTATACAACGCCAATAATACTGACAAAAAATTAAACATAACTCGTATACAAGAAAGAGATGTTTATAACTTTTTTGTAAATAATAATAAGGTAGAATTTTCAATCACTGACTATTTAACTGATCGATTAAGAATTAATGGCAAATTAGTTTCTTGGACGAGTGTTTTAAATTTAAAAGAAAAACATAACAACGAGAAAAAAACTAGTTTTATAAAATACTTTTCTATAAACGTACACGCATATGACGAAGAACTTCTTGATGCCAGTGATATTAATCTATCCGCTGGAGATACAAAGATTTTAGTTACTGCACTTTCTGGTCTAACTAAGGATCTAGAAGAAATAGGTTTAACCTGTATGTTCTCTTGCAAACAAGAGCGTCGAAACAGCAACTTAAGCAAGCTTAGTAATTCCTTAAATTACCAATTATCTGATTGTGAAAACCAAAAAGAAAAACAAGAGACTTCTGCCGAGAAAGCACGAAAATATAAAATGACAGACATGCTTTACTCTACATACGACTCAGAATTTAAAAACGTCAAAAGTTTAATTGAAACAGTAGCCAAAACAAACAATAAAAAGGCCAATGGTTTTTTCACTGATTTTTTAAATCATGAAGATAAAAATTACAACAACTGTCCTAGCACAATTGCCTCAATGACAATTGCTGATAATACACTTAGAGGCATCAACGATCATGTTGCTCTTGGTGCAGCGGCATTCGGAAAAACTTCTATGGATATTGCCAAAGTGAAAAATGATTCCATCAGATTTTGCATAAAACTTCAAGAATTACGAAACTGCCTAGCTGACGTACATGGAAACGTTTCTGTGATGAATAGCATTCGACGAGAAATAAAACGAAGTACTGGACACGATTCAAAACCAGAACCTCAGCTTCCAAGCTCAAATGTTTTATCTAAATAATTGCCAAGCTCTTGAGGCACCGAAATGGTGCCTTATTTTTTACAAGCCCTCGAAAGTCCGTAAAACCCAAGAATTCGCTAAAGTTTTCTTCTTAATCTCCGATAATTGACAAGTGTAGTACTCTAATTTTTTGGATTTTTATAATGAGTAGAAAAGACAATGTTTTGCACTTAGGTAGCAGACTCGAGAAAAAGAAAACTATTCACTCAAATGAGTTCGCAAATCAATTCCAAAGTGAATTAGAGCGAACGTATTTTGAACTTACTGTTAAAAGCTTATTAAACGCTCTTCATTGCAAAGACGATTATACTTGGGGCCACTCGCTTCGAGTGGCTTTTTACTGCCTTTCCGTTGGCAAAGAAATGAATTTTTCGGAATCAGAACTCTATGAACTTGAAGTATCTGCATTATTCCACGATATTGGAAAAATAGGTGTACCAGATGCCGTGCTCCAGAAACCTAGTCGCTTAACAGAAGATGAATTTTTAGAAATGAAACTTCACCCAACTAAATCAGCACAAATATTGGAAGAATTTCCTCTTTTTAAGTCGATCGCCAAAAATGCTAAACATCACCATGAAAGATATGACGGTCGTGGATACCCTGATAGTTTAAAAAATGAAGAAATACCTTTATTTTCACGAATTATATTAATTGCCGATACCTTTGACGCTATGACATCAACTCGCCCCTATCGAAAGGGGTTACCATATGAGGTTGCATTTCAAGAGCTAATTGAATTCAGCGGAACGCAATTTGATCCTGTAATTGTTAATCATTTCATTTCTGCAATGAAAAAAGAGCAACAAAAAAGTGAAGATACATTCACATTGAAAATCGTGGATGGTCAATTCAAAAAAGATGCAGCGTAAGAAGTCTTACTTACAAAATGCAGTTGATACATTTGTCGATACATTATAGCGCTGAACAGTACTGCAATCATCCTCATTAGCATAAACATTTTGTGTCACACACTCTGATTTTTTTCCATTACTACTATTATACTTCATGTTTTTAAAACAAGCTTGGTAACTTGCCTTATCAATACAAGCCCAGTGCTTACCTTTACAATTATAGACCAATCCTCTACCTATAACTTCATAATTTGGAGGCTCTACATACTCGGCTTCCTCCGTAATTTTACTCTCCAGTGAATTCTCCGTTAATTGCTCTGTTTTTTTATTTGGTTGATTATCTTCACCTAAATTCAGATTAGATCCAGCTTCTGTATTTTTTAAAATATTTATTTCTTCAACTGGTGCATTAACTAGTTCACCATTGCTATTTACGGGCTTGGTTTCCTCTGGAATTGTGTCGATAGCTTTAGATAATTCTTCATCTGAATTTTTAGAAAGATTGGACTGTGAATTATCGGCTACGTTTTCATTAACAGTGGTTGAAGCCAAATCATTTTTAACAACTTCCACAGGTGCAACTTCTTTGGGAGGTTCTTGATTAGTAATTTCCAAAGGAGCTTCCTTCGTTGCCTCCTCTTCCCTTTTTTTATTATTCTTTTTCTTTTTTGAAATTGGTTTTTGAATCATCTGATCGATATTTACATCGTCTTCTTTGGGCATAAGATAATCAAAGGCCAAATATCCA
>CAYWBR010000084.1:0-11355 GCA_964456675.1 uncultured Bacteriovorax sp.
ATGTAACTAACTCTTTCATTAAGCCACTTAGAAGTACTGTTTGAATCTAAATTTGAAACTCCCATTACTTGGAGTGTTCGTTCTGAAGTATTTTTAAACTTTAAATTTTTTAATACATCTAAATCACGATCAATCGCTTTCTTCTGGCCGTTAGATATATTTTCAGAATAAGTGAATTCTGCGGCCTGTGCGCCCATTGTAAGCGTAAGTGCTAAAGCTAAGGTTTTTAATTTCATTTAAGTTCTCCTTTGTGTACAAACAGGTTTTCAATCAATAAATGATTTTGTTTTTATAATTTTATAAATCTGACTAAGTGTAACTGATTCACATATAGGGAGGAGAAAGTGTGTAAAGTTATCAGTATTTAAATAGGGGTGTCTAAATTTTATACAGGGGATTAACTATTTGAAACTTATAGACCTTCAGGGTAAACTTTTAGAAATGCAAATTAAAATGCACCATTTGATAGAGAGGCTTTAAATGCTTAAACCACATCAAAAATTGAAGCTTATAAATTTTTACCCTCCTTTTATAGGGGCCGGAATTAAGGTTCCTTATATAGCTAGTGACTTCAAAGAAGTTCATGTCCAAATGAAGCTCACATTTTGGAATCGCAATTACGTAAACACTCACTACGGTGGCTCACTTTATTCCATGTGTGATCCATTTTTTATGTTAATGCTTATGAACATCCTGGGCCGTGATTATATAGTTTGGGATAAAGCCGCTTCTATTAAATTTAAAAAACCCGGAAAGGGCAGAGTTCATGCAGTTTTTAAAATTACAGATGAAGATTTAAAAAATATTCATGAAGCATTAAAAACGAGCAATAAAGTTGAACCAACTTTTCATGTAGATGTCTTGAATGAAGAAAATGAAGTGGTGTGCGAAGTAGAGAAGTTGCTTTATATCAAAAAGAAAAAGGCCTCTTAGAGGCCTTTTTTAGTTCTTAGTCGTCCACTGAAAGTGAAGTTCTTTTAATTGATTCTCACCTGGCTTTGATGGAGCCTGGCTCATTAAGTCTGTTGCAGATGTTGTTTTTGGGAAGGCAATAACATCAGTAATTGAATCTGTTCCAGATAAAATCATCATTAAACGATCTAATCCGAAAGCTAAGCCTCCATGAGGAGGAACACCATATTTAAGAGCATCAATAAAGAATCCAAATTGTTTTTTAGCTTCATCAGGCGTAAAGCCTAATACTTCAAACATGCGTGATTGAACTTCTTGATCAAAAATTCTAATAGATCCACCACCGATTTCATAACCGTTACAAACTACATCGTAAGCTTCAGCAGTTAATTCACGAAGGGCTGAAGAGCCTGATTTATAATCAGATTTCATAAACACTTCAAGTTTCTCTCTCGTTGGCATTGTAAATGGATGGTGGCAAGCAGCGTATCTTCCATCTTCTTCACTCCATTCAAGTAGTGGGAATTCATAAACCCATAAGAAAGATTTTTTGCCAGCTTCAATAAGATTAAGCTTAGTTCCTAAGTTTCTTCTCATCGCATCAGCACAAGCGTGAACCGTAGAGTGGTTGTTATCAGCGAAAAATAACCAAGTACCATCGCCCTTAGTTTCAGATAGAGCAAAAAGCTTAGCTTCAATTTCATCGGTAATGAATTTTGAAATACCTGTCGAGCGCTCACCTTTAGAAGTTTTATAGAAAGCTACACCTTTTCCACCGTGAGGTTTTACGATTTCAACAAAAGCATCAGTGTCTTTTCTAGTAAATTGTCCCATTTCCTCAGGAACAAAAATTGCTTTAATTAATCCATTAGCTTCGGCAACAGTTTTAAATGTAGCGAATTCAGATGATTTAAAAATATCTGTTACGAGCAAATGAGGCAGACCAAAACGTGTATCAGGTTTATCTGAACCGTATAATCTCATAGCGTCAGCATATTTCATCATTGGTAATGTGAAATTATCTGGAAGTGCAAAAACACCTTTTAAAATCTTCTCAACTAAGTTTTTCATATACTCTTGAGTTGAAAATGAAACTTCAATATCGATTTGAGAAAATTCAGGCTGTCTATCAGCTCTTAAATCTTCATCGCGGAAACATCTACAAATTTGAAAATACTTATCAGTTCCACCAATCATTAAAAGCTGCTTAAGTGTTTGCGGCGATTGAGGAAGAGCGTAAACGTGGCCTGGATGAACACGAGAAGGTACAACGTAGTCACGAGCGCCTTCAGGAGTCGACTTATAAAGAATTGGAGTCTCAACCTCTACAAAGTTTTCATCCGTTAAAATATTTCTTACCTTGTTCATAGTTTTTGAACGAAGAAGTAGAATATCTTGAAGCTTTTTAGTTCTTAAATCTAAATAGCGGTACTTAAGTCGTAAGTCGTCACTTGCACCTACAGCTCCGTAAGGAAGAAACGGAATAGTATCAATATCAGACCTTGATAAAAGAGTAAGCTCGTGAACTTGAACTTCCACTTCACCTGTAGGCATATCAGTATTTTTTGCCTCATTAGGACGGGCCTGAACTGTACCTTTTGCCATGATGACAGATTCAAGAGAACACTTTTTTAAGTCTTCAATATTGCCTTTAAAATTAACAAATCCTAATTGGGTAACACCAAACTTATCGCGAACATCAATAAAGTGTAAGCTTCCAAGGTTTCTGTATTTGTTTACCCATCCACAGATAACAACAGTTTTTCCAATATCGCTTGCGCGCAGTTCTCCACAATGGTGGGTTCTCATTAAGCCTTGAATGTTGCTTGGCATATAGAAATCTCCTTACGATTCAGTAGCAAAAATATAGCAAATATGGGGGAAATACTCATCAGTTTTTTATCAAAAAACGATGAATGCGCTTATTGATTAGGGCCGGGAAATCAACTTGTGGCACATGGCTTCCGTCTTTAACTATGTAAAATTCACTTTTGGGCAATTTTTTATGCAAGATTTGTTGTACATAATTAGGAATAACTTTGTCCTTATCCCCACCGATGATTAAGGTCCTTGGACTAATCAATTCTAGGTAATTGATGACATCGTGATCGCGCATTTGTTCTAGTAAATGAAAAAATAGCTCTTTGGGAAGTTCACTTATTTTTTTCATGTATAGTTCAACGAAATCTGAATTAGTTTTTTCAGTATTAAAACCACCATCAAAAACAATAAATCGAGCGAGAGGGTTCATGTAAGAAGTCTTCCAAATATTCTCGAAAACATTTGGGTACAATTCGGTTAGCTTCTTTAGTAGAGGGGAGATTATATCAACAACATTACTATCAAACATAATATCTTGAGGAGCTACAACTGTTCCAGAAATAAGTGTTTGACTACATGTTTTGCCTGGAAACTTTTTACTAAACTCAAGTGCAATATTTACGCCCATACTGTGAGAGATCAAATGTGCCTTGTTAATCAATAGATGATTCAAAAGTTCATTTAGATCTTCTGCAATTTGTGCAAAACTGCAGCTTGATAAGTCACCATCCTGTGAAGAAGAATAATGGAATCTGTAGTCATGTATTAAAATTTGATAGCCAAGGTCGTCAAAGTGAGGAAGCTGGTATTTAAAGTGACCATTGTTACACAAAAGACCATATATAAAAACTAAAACAGGTTTGTTTGGATCAAGGGCATCAGGAGAATAATTAGTGCAGTAAAATAAACGGGAGTTATCTTTAGTATAAAAATAGTTTGGATATGATTTTTTAAAAAAAGTTCCCATTATAATTCTCAATTAAAGCACTTAAATTTATATTTTTTCTAGATTCTCAATTTCTCTATCCAGTGCTTCTAGAATATATTTATGATGAGGATAGGTCTTGATAAACTTCTCATACAAGAGTGAGAAATTTATTTTTTCAGATGTAGGTTTAAATAATGCTACTTCTAGATCACTACTTCCGATGGAGATAATGTCACCAATCTCTACTTTCTTTTTTCCTGAAAATTTTTTTCCGTTGTGCAGACAAAAGTGTCCAGGAGTATTTGTTTTAGCAAATAAAATGTTATTTTCTATGTAAAAAATAACTGAATAATTAGGAATTTTATCATCTTTTAAAATTAAATCGTTTCTATTGTTTTTTCCAATAGAAATAGCATCAAACTCGTATTCATAAGAGCCGGCTGCATTTTGGTCAATTGATTTTAAAACTTTTACATGAATCATATTTAAATAGTATTAAAAATTTTAGCATCTTTAGAAATTTTTGCAATTTGGTCAGAAATGACAGGGTCATTCATTTGTACATATTCAATTAAATCATTTCGAGCGTCTTCAAGAAGATCACTATGCAAAATTAAATTAGCAAATTTTCTTTGCGCTGAACCAGATTGTTCTTTACCAAAAAGATCACCTTCTCCTCGAAGTTTTAAATCTTCTTCAGCAATAAGGAATCCATCAGTATGATTTTCAATAACTCTTAATCGCTCATTTGAAACTTGAGAAAGTTCTTTTTCAATAACTAAAAAACAGAATCCAGGTTTATCACCGCGGCCGACTCGACCTCTTAATTGATGTAGAGAACTTAAACCAAAACGCTCAGGATTTAAAATGCTCATTATTGTTGCATTTGGAACGTTTATCCCAACTTCAATGACCGAAGTTGAAACTAAAATATCGTATTGGTGTGATGTAAACGATTTAAAAACCTCTTGTTTTTCATCTGATTTCATTTGGCCATGTAAGCCAACAATCCGATGTTGAGGAAAAAATTTTTTGTAAGTTGCTAAAACCTCTTCGAGATGATGAATATCTTGTTCAGCACTTTCATTTATAGCAGGAACAACAACGTAGACTTGTTCATTCATGGATAGTCTAGTTTTTACAAAGCTTAGATATTGAGGAAAAGTATCAGCTCTTACAATTCTCGTTTTATGGCCCTTTCTACCTGATGGCATGCTTTTAATTATAGAAATATCTAAATCGCCATAGCGAGTTAAGCTTAATGATCTGGGTATTGGTGTTGCTGACATGATTAAGCAGTGGGTGCCTTCACCTTTATTTATCAAGCTTATACGTTGCTCAACTCCAAATTTGTGTTGCTCATCAATAATGGCCAGAGCTAAATTTTTAAATTTAACCGCATCTTGAAATAGGGAATGCGTACCAATGATAAAATCAATTTCACCATTCTCTAATTTTTGATAAATATGTTTTTTTTCTTTAGCAGATGTTGAACCTAAGAGTAGTGAAAATTTAATATCTGATTGTTTAAAAAAATCGGATGCACTCATAAAGTGCTGTAGAGCCAGAGCTTCTGTAGGACACATTAATGCAGCTTGAAATTTGTTTTCAGCACAGATGGCAACATTTAAAAATGCGATAGTTGTCTTTCCACATCCAACATCCCCCTGAATCATTCTCATCATGGGTTCCCCTTTTGCTAAATCAACGCGAGTTTGATTTAAAGAGGTTTCTTGATCGGAAGTTAATGAGTAAGGAAACTGTTTAACGTAAAAATCTAATCGCTCATCTTCAATTTTTAAAATGGGAGCTTTTGGTTTCTTTAAGAACTTCCTTCTTAGCATGATCTTTATCTGATCGATAAAAAATTCATTATAAATTAAACGATTCTCTGCTTTTATTTGCAGTTCATCATTGGGCTTAATTTTAGCGTGGAGTATTTTAAAAGCATCTTTTAAATTTAATAAATGCCTTTTTCCTATTAATGATTTTGGTAAAATTTCTTCTATTTCATCCCATAACTTTGCAGGAATTTGATCAATGATTTTTTTTATATGAATTCCAGAGATACCATTAACAGTTGGGTATTGAATTTTTAAATCACCACCAGTTTTTTGAAAATGGGATTCATCATTAATCGAAGAGAGTGCAAAGGTTTCAGGGTTAACTACCTGTGCTTTATTGGCAAAAAAACTTGCTTCACCCATAAATTCTAATACATCCAGCTTTTCAAGTTTTTGCTTTACAGATCCATAGGTATTAAACCAGCGCAAGGTTAGATATTGATCAGAGTAGACGTCTTTTACCGTGACGACTATGTTATAGAGTAGGGCACGACCCTTTCCACGAATTCTGAAATTTGGCTTTGCTTGAATATTGATTATTTTTCCACGCCCAATAAAGATCATTCCATCTTGAATTTTACTAAAGTCTTGAACTTCGGGTAGTTCAACAACTCGTAATGGAAATATCCATAAAAGATCATTGAGTGTGTTGATGTCATAAGCATTAAGCTTTTCAGTAGTTTTTTGTGATTTTTTAGATAGTAAGTCCTCGAGAGTCGAGGACCATGTCAATTCTTTATTAGCAGTTTTCTTAGATGAATTCGAAGTTATCGACTTCATATTCAACATCGCCCTTAGGTGCCTTGACTATAACAGTGTCACCAGATTCTTTACCAATAAGAGCTTTTCCTAGGGGACTATTGAATGAAACTTTCCCCGTACGGATATCAGCTTCATCTTCACCGACGACTTGATAGGTGACAATAGTTTCTTTTTCAATGTCTTTTAGAGTAACAGTGGCGCCAAAGACAATTTTATCACTTTTGATTTTTGAAACGTCAACGACACGAGCACGGGCCAAGATACCTTGCAGCTGAGCAATCCGCCCTTCAATAATCCCTTGGCGCTCTTTGGCCGCATGGTATTCAGCGTTTTCTTTCAAGTCGCCTAATTCACGGGCTTCAGAGATGGTCTCTTTAAGTTTTTCTCGCTCAACTTTAACCAAGTGATTCAGTTCTTCCTCTATTTTATCTTTTCCGGCCTTAGTGATTGGCATTTCTTCCATTTTATCCTCTCATCTTGCGATAGCTCATTTCTTAAATAATGCATCAAATGCTTTTTGTGCATTATCTTTTAGTTCATTGGAATTCACAGGGTTTCCTGGTGTAAAAAAATCGCAAAAATTTGCTTTTTCTTTGTCTACAATTCTTTCAGCAATGGTCTCTCTACATTCGTTGTATGAATGCGTATCGTAGAATTTGCACATTTTACAACAGCGAAGGCTAAATCCGCAATAGGGGCAATCGTCAGAGCGGTGAATAATACCACCAAATATAGGAATAATTTTTTCGCAATGATAACAATTAAGTGACTGAGTCATTTTATCAACCTCTAAAAACTCCAATTCTTTGTTATGCCCATGGCCAAATTAAAAGAAGGGGATGAATAATTGTTGGAAGCTTGAGGGTTAAAAAAAATTTTAGGAAGATTTCTTTTATTGTATTCCTCAATTGCTTTATTTAGATTTTGCTCGTTGGTGATTTCAAGAGTTCTAGCTACTAAAAAATTTAGTAAAATCATCGTAGCACCCGAAATTAAATAAATTTTTTTATTTTGGTTATCATCAGCGAATAGAGATGAAATCATAACAGCACTTCCCATTGAACCGAGCAAGGCATTTTTCCAAGTAATTTGAGTATTTTTCTGATATTCGTTGAGATATTCTTTAGCAATTTGGTCTTTTTCTATAAAATAGCGCAAACCCTCTCCCTTTTGAGATGTGTTAGGGTCAACGAGTACATCTTGGTAATTGATGGTCGCAATTCTGCTACAAGATTCTGAAGCAAAGCTTGTATAAATAAGTGAAAATGAGGCTATAATAGTTACTAGTAATTTCATAAAGAAACTATAAACGATTTCAAGTGTTCTCAAAAGGAATTTTATTATGGATTTCATTCGTGCTGGTATTGGTTTAACAAAAACAATAAGAAACGCAGGGCGATTAAGAGAAATAGTTTCAGTGTTTGCTAAACATGGATTTGACGAATTTATAACTATTGGTATCACTTCAAAAATTCCAGACTTTGTATTAACTAAATCTCGTCGATCAATAAAAGAAGAGTTGCAAAATAAATCAGAAAAAGATTGGAATCAAGTTTTAGGGTTTAGACTTCGATCGTGCTTTGAAGAGCTCGGCCCATCTTTTATTAAATTTGGCCAACTCTTGGCATCTCGCGAAGATTTATTTCATCCATCTTTTGTACACGAGATGCAAATGTTGCGCGATAAGGTTCGACCAATTTTACTTCCAGAATTAGTAGAATATATCGAAAAATCAATGGGCAAAAAAATTAATGAGGTATTTTCTCATATAGAAGATGTACCAATTGGAGTTGCGTCGATCGGTATTGTTTTTCAGGCAAGTTTGAAAAATGGCCAACCTGTAGTTCTAAAGGTTAGGCGTCCGGGGATAGAAAAAGAAATAGAAACAGATTTTTCTATTTTACTTTTTATTGCTCAGCAAGTTGAAAAAGTTTCAGCAGAACTGAAATATTTAGGCTTAAGCAGAATAATTCACGATTTCTCTCTAACATTATCCAAGGAATTAAATTTTAATGTTGAAGCAATGAATGCAGAGAGACTTAAGAAGAATCTAAGTGTACATGATCGTGAAAGTTATTACGAAATACCAAAAGTGTATAAAGAATATAGTAGTGAAGAAATACTTGTAATGGATAAGCTCGTTGGAGTCCCTTTTAGCAATGTGTTGCTAATAACTCCTCATCTTAGTGAGATTGAAAGTAAGCTTAATTATGGCGTGCGTTTGTTCTTAAAAACTTTTCTTCAGGATGGTTTTTATCATGCAGATTTACATGGAGGAAATTTTTTCTACCTAAATAATAACAAGATTGGATTAATTGATTTTGGCTTAATGGGATCACTTTCAAAAAGTTCTCGCCAACATTTTACGGCCATTATTTATTCTTTATTGTCGCATAATTACGAAAACTTGGTTTATGAATTTTTAGATGTCGCAGAGTATGAAAGCATACCAGATGTAGATGTCTTGGTGAGGGATGTTCGAGACGCCCTTTCGCCATTTGTGGGTTTATCTGTTCAGCAATTAAATTTATCAGATCTTTTTTTAGTTATACTTGCCACTTTAAAGAATCACCAAATATATCTTCCTCGCGAATGGTATTTGGTATTTCGCGCTCTCATTACCCTTGATGGTGTTGGAAAATCTTTAAATATAGATTTAAAAATTTTTGAAATTCTAGAAAGCGAAGTAAGTGATATTTTAAAAGAATCTTTTAAAAAAGAAGATTTAATAGAGGAAGCACTGTGGGCCGGTAGAGATATGTCTTCAACTATGAAGATCTTCCCACGGCACTTTAGATGGTTCATGCGTGATTTTGCTAAAAAAGGCTATGCCTTTGAAGTGATGCAAACTGGTTATAATCGTGAAATTGCTTCCATTGGAAAAAATATAGGCTTTTTAGCTTATTCAGTGATGGCATCCACCTTGCTTTTTAGTGGTATGTATTTTTTGGGAGAAGCAAATTTGTCATCATATAATGATATTCCAACCCTTACCTGGATTCTTTGGTCTGCCTCTCTGCTAATATTTGCCCTTGGTCGCCGAAAAGCTGATTAAAAATGGTTTTTGGGGTTGATGCCACAGATTATTGCCGGCCTAGTTTTGTACGTTTTTAGGTTCATATTTATTCATATTAAAGACTTAGCATAGGTAAAAGGTGTCGCTATTTACCCATACGTCTTAAGTCCTTACAATTTTATTTATGATCAATGATTTCTGGAGAATTTGTATGAAAATACTAAATGGTGTGTTCACCCTAATAATCTTAAGCTTGGCATTTAATGTGTTTGCCCAGACAAGATTTACTCAAAAAGAAAAAGATGAATTCATACAGGAATTGAGAAAAGATATAAAAGAATATAAGAATGAAACTAAAAAAGTCTTTAAAGCTTCTGTTCTTAAAGACGAGCTCTTTAAACGAATAGCTGATTTACGAAATGAAAAAGCCATTTCGTATCATGAGGAAAGAAAAATTATCGATCGATATAATGATTTAATCGCACAAGCAGCAGTAAAGAAAAATATAGATGAAGAAAAGGCATTGTTTGAAATAATGGATCAAGAATTAAAAATTATTGATTCGCGCATACTTCAATGTGTTAATGAAGGAAATGTATGTAACGATGTTGGATGTTGTGATGGACTAACGTGCGCTATTGAGCCTAAAAAATCAGCTGGAAACAAGTGTGCTTCTTATGGAAAATCATGCGCTAAAGACGGTGATTGTTGCTCGGGCGAGTGTGAATTAAATGTGAGTACTAATAAGAAAACTTGTCGAGAAATTAAACGCTGCTATCGCGCTCAATCTGAAGGAGCTCGTTGCAATGACAACCCTGTTTGCGCGCAAGGAACGTGTGCTCCATTTGATACAGAAACAAGTGGATATGCTGTTGGTTTAGATAATAATTTACAGTGCAAACAGGACAAAGAATGTCGCTCCAATTTTTGCCAATCAGGTATTTGTGTTGAACAAAGAGTTTGCAAAGAGTGTACTAAGTTAGGTAATAAACTAGAAAGAGGTTTGAAGTGTTGCGAGGGCTTAATGCCAAACGCAGCTGGAAGATGTATCCCAGATGCACCGCCAATTGTCTTACCACAGGTGAACATTATGAATAAATCAAAGGGCTTTATTGTTAGTATGGTATTAGCATTAATTCCATCATCCTATGCTGCAGATGCTGATTCAAATGCGATGGCCCAAATTCAACAAATACAAAATAAAGAAGAATCAGACAAAGATGCAAATATGGCCAATCAGCTATCAGCTGATTCTAAAAGCAAAGTCTATGCAGATCCATTAAAAAAACAACACACAGATGCTAAGTATAAAACATACACTAAGTCAGATTTCGCTAGTTGTGCGATAGATTTTAAAAGTGATTATTATAACTATATGATGAGTAAAAACATAGGCGAAAATAATCAAGATGCAATGACTAGTGCAACCATGTTTGACTACAATTCAGCATTGTTGGCATTTGAATACATGTCTTTAGGTGAAGAAAATTATGATGATTTTTGGCTGTCGAGTAAGGATAGTTCAGGAGCTTCAATTCATAAGAGATTAAAAAACGTCTCTCTTATGAGTCAAAAATCAAGAAATGACGTAGAAAAAAAATTAATTGAATATAATCGAAAATTGACCTGTCTTTGCCTAGATACCATGGGACCAAAAGGTATTGGCTTTGAATCTGAAATTGCCAATCTGGTGAAGTATAAAGCTGAAATAAAAGATGGGAAAAATGCATCATTGCCAGCATTGTCTCAACCTGTATTAAAAATTCTTTGTGGTGGAGAGACGAAAGATCCAATCTGTGGAAAATACCAATTAGAGAATAAAGTAGTTGGTGATTTTAAAGAATATAAAGATAGTTTAATTAAAGGAAAGGACAAAGTTGCTTATTATGCTGATTACTGTGAAGAAGAAAGAAATGCATATGCAGCATTGATTAGAGATATTGATTCTAGTGCAGGTGCAGAAAGCATTGCTGATGATGGTGGTGGTGATGCTTCCGGTATTAAAGGTACTCGGATGCTAGTCTATTGGACTAAGACATTGCAAGATTTCACAATGGAGCTGTCTGTAGATA
>CAYWBR010000085.1:0-11099 GCA_964456675.1 uncultured Bacteriovorax sp.
TATTGGATTACCTTGACGAACAAGCGGAGCATACAACTCTTCCATAACCGCAAAAGCCACAGTAGATTGATGGCCAATAATTACGCGATCTGGACGCATGAAATCTTCTACGGCAGAACCCTCTTTTAAAAATTCAGGATTATTAACTAAATGAAATGAATTTTTGGTATTTTCTGCAATTAGATTTCTTATTTCAGTGTTTGTTCCAACTGGAACAGTAGATTTTATAACTACAATTGCTCCATTACTTAAATTTTTTGCAACTTCTATGGCCGCGGCTCTTAAGTATTTTAAATCCGCGCGACCATCATCTGCCGAAGGTGTACCTACGCCTAAAAATATTGCCTTAGCATCTTTTACAGACTCATAGCCGGTAGAAAAATTTAACCTTTTTGCCTTTATATTTCTTTCTAAAAGTTCATTTAATCCCGGTTCATAGATAGGAGATTTGCCAGCTTTAAGCATTTCAATTTTTTTGGGATCAATATCAATACAAGTCACATCGTGACCAATTTCTGCAAAACAAGTTCCACTCACTAATCCCACGTAACCCGTGCCTATCATAGATACTTTCATAGGTATTTCCTTAAAAAAAATTAAGTATTAATTCGCAAATCAGTTTATCAAATCCTAGCTTTTATTTAAAGCCAAATCCCTTTTCAGAAAGTTTTAACAAGAGGAAGAATTCTTTGGACCACAACTTTGCATGCTTGGAGCGCATTTTCTCTGGGACATGAGTTTTCCCCAATAGCTTATCCATCAAACTCGCATGAAGTTTTACCGCTAACTTCTTTTTATCACTAGAAACTTTGCTAATAGAATCTACCCAATGGATCTGTGCTACATTTAATCTTGAGAGGAAATGTGGGTTAATTTCATCTGGGTTTCCTACAATATAAACCTCATCTCTTTGCGGCAATTCTAAGACATCTCCTAATCTTAGGATTCTCTCATGCATTACTTCGGGATGGGTCCCCCAATAAAAAACGCATTGGTGATCATCTTTTCTATCGCGATCTTTTGCATTGTAATATTTTGATTCGCTTGCATTTTTACTATATAGCGCACTCATGTCCTCCATCTTTTTCAGATAGACCTTAGGGTCGCGAACATGACCGTAGTGATAAATTCTCGCTCGTGAATAGAAAGGTTTCTTATAATTTCTAAACCCCTGAGCGTCTCCCCAAGATTCGATAGCAGAGTCTAATTTAATGGCACGAACTTCGTGAGGGTACCATCTTTTTGCAGTTGCAATGAAGTGATGAGTTTGCCAAAAATGTAAATAAGAGAACATAATTGCATCATAACCACCCCGTTCTGCTTCTTCGATATCCTGGCGTAGAATTTCAAAGTCTTCTTCGTGTAAACATTCATCTGCTTGCAGATAAATTCCCCATGCTGATTTTATTTCGTCTGCTGACAAAAAACTGCGAAGTGCACTAAGGGCCTTATTGGTTTCGTCTGATAAAACCAACCCCTGCCTTAAGTCTTGGTTCCAAACAGTTTCAACGATTTTTATATTGGAAATTTCACTGGCAACTTTAAGAGTTTCATCTTCACTTTTTCCAACAGCGACGACGGAGTACTGAACTAGGGGCGCCATCGATAACAGCGCCTCTTTAAATGAATAATCATATTTAATGGCATTGCGAATAAGTGAAAAACCGTAGAGCTTAATCACGGTGGCTACTTATTCGTATTTAAAGATTTTAGTGGCATCGACATGGCCATAACGAATCCACTTTGTTTTAAAAGATTCAGTCTTTAATAAAAACTTCAATTCTTCATTTGGATTTTTTAATTTTCTAACTTTTTTGCATTCTTTTTTAAGAATACCACGAACTTCTTTGGGTATAACACATAAGCCACTCATTAGATAATTGTCACCGTTAAGACTTAATACTCTAGCAACAAATAAGTCACCTTCAATAATTGACGGTAGAACATATCCCTTTGGTAGGTATATTTTTTTATCGTGTAACATATCAAACAATGTCTCTAATCCTCTCCAATTTTTTCCGGAGTATTCAAACAATGAATAATTAACCCCAGTCAAACATTTAGCAATAATGTCTTCAACTGGATTATTCATTAAATAATCTGATATTACAGTTCTGGTGCCTCGTCTTGAAATGAATTGTAAAACATACCACTCGTTAAATGAATTCATGCGCGATTCAAAATCATCATCATCATCATTTGCTTGACCTGTTATTTCAAAATATTCTTTCTTTGCCTCAAGCAAAGTCTCGTAATGATTCCCTTGAGTATATATCCCAAGCGCTCTCTCGAAATGGTTTCTAATCTCTTGATTCATAATTCCCTTTATCTCAATCGATTTTTAATCTTCGCCAACTTTCAACACTGCCAAAAACGCTTCTTGTGGGACTTCTACAGAGCCCACCATCTTCATGCGCTTCTTACCTTCTTTTTGTTTTTCTAATAATTTTCTCTTACGAGAGATATCGCCCCCGTAGCATTTCGCAAGCACGTTTTTCCGAAGCGCTTTTACGGTCTCTCGGGCAACAATTTTAGCACCGATTGCAGCTTGAACGGCAATATCAAATTGCTGTCTATCAATTAATTTTTGAAGTTTTGATACCAGTTCCCGACCTTTATAGTACGCATTATCCCTATGACAAATGATGGACAACGCGTCAACCTTGTCTCCATTTAAAAGAATGTCAACTTTTACAAGATCTGCGGACATATAATCTTTAAACTCATAGTCCATTGAGGCATAGCCCTTGGTCATTCCTTTTAACTTGTCATAGAAGTCAAAAACCATTTCGGCCAAAGGCAAATCATACATAACCTGTACGCGATCTTCAGTGATGTATTTAATTTGATTTTGTCTTCCACGTTTTTCTTCACAAAGAGTAATAATTCTTCCCACATATTCATTGGGAACGTGAATAGATAATTGAACCATTGGCTCTTCAATATCTTGAATCTCTCCAACCTCTGGAAGATCAGAGGGATTTGAGACATAGATATTTTTTCCATCTGTTTTAGTAACATGGTAAGACACTGATGGCGCAGAAGAAATCAAGTTTAATTGAAATTCGCGCTCTAATCTTTCCTGAATAATATTCATGTGCAGAAGTCCTAAAAATCCGCATCGAAAACCAAAACCAAGTGCTGCGGAAGATTCCGGCTCATAAGTAAATGAGGCATCATTCAGCGCCAATTTTTCTAACGACTCCTTAAGATTTTCATAATCAGGAGAATCGACAGGGAAAATCCCACAAAAAACCATTGGTTTAATTTCAGTATATCCAGGGAGGTTTGGAGTCTCTTTTTGGTGGGCATGAACAACAGTATCGCCAATATGAACGTCACGAATAGTTTTAATACCACAAATCACCATCCCTACTTCACCAGCTGTAAGCTCTGACACTTCAGTAAAAAATGGTGAGTTCACTGCAAGTTTTAATACTTCATATTCTTGCTCTGAGTGTTTTAAAAATACTTTATCTTTTTTTCTTAATGTTCCTTCGACAACTCGAACGAGAATTACTACCCCCTGATATGGGTCGAACCAAGAGTCAAATATCAAGGCTTGAAGTGGAGTGTTTGGAAGTCCTGTTGGTGGGGGAATAATTTGAACAATTTTTTCAAGTAGTTCATCGATACCGATTCCCGACTTTGCAGAAACTTCCGCTGCCATGGAAGTATCAATTCCAATAATGTCTTCAACTTCTTTTTTTACTTTCGGTATATCAGCGTGAGGAAGATCAATTTTATTAATAACGGTAAGAATTTCTAAATCATTTTCTATGGCCATATAAACGTTGGCCAAAGTCTGTGCCTCAACTCCTTGCGAGGCATCCACTACTAAGAGAGCTCCATCACAAGAAGCAAGAGATCTTGAAACTTCATAGGTAAAATCAACGTGTCCGGGAGTATCGATCAAATTAAAATGATATATATTTCCGTCTTTAGCTTTGTAGGGAATCCTCACTGCTTGAGCTTTAATAGTAATCCCGCGCTCGCGCTCAAGGTCCATATTATCTAAAAGTCGGTCCTTCATTTCTCGGACCGAGACAGCATTCGCCGATTGCATGATTCGATCAGCAAGTGTAGATTTCCCATGATCAATGTGAGCGATAATTGAAAAATTGCGAATAAATTTTTGTTCCATTTTTTCCCAAGTAAATACACGGTAGATTCATTTATATTAATGAAAGTTTTCTTGCCGTAAAAATTCAAATCAGCTTATCATATCAATAACTTATTTGTATATACCGAGGCCATATGGAAAAAAAATGCATTGAATTAGAGATCAGTCATCTCGACTCTCTTGGCCAAGGAGTCGCAAAAAAAGATGGCGAAATATATTTTATAAAAAAAACTCTACCAGGAGAGCGTGTAATTGCTAGCTTTTTGGCAAAAAGTAAAGGCGTTCATTTCTACAAGTTAAATGAAATTGCTGAACAATCCCCAGCGCGTCAAAATCCGGAATGTCTCCATTTTAAAGAATGTGGTGGGTGTGACTTCTTACACATTAAGTACGACGATGAAATAAAGATAAAAAAAGATCAATTTGAAAGACTATTTCAAAAAGTTCAGCGTACAACTCAAGAAGTAATTATCCATATTGCCCCAAGACGCTACTCTTATCGCAATCGAATCCAACTTCACTATAACAAAAAAGACAAAGTAATTGGTTTATTAAATCTAGATCGCCAAATTTTTAACCTTATATCTTGCCCGGTTGCCAATGAATTGGTTAACTCTCAAATTAACCAATTGATGGAAAAGCAAAAGTGGCTAGAATACGTAAAAAATGGGCCAAATAGTGGTCATATTGAAGTGTATAATCAAAAATTTTCCGTTAACAAACCCTATGCCGATGGAGGATTTACCCAAGTTTTTGAGGAAATGAATGATGTCCTAAAGAGTATTGTAATGTTAGAAGCAAATAAACTCGATACAAAAAATACTGTGGTGGATTTATTTGGGGGCAATGGAAATTTATCAACCAACCTTTCCTTCCATAAAAAATGGATCATCGATTTTTATAGCAAGGTTCCTCAAAGTTCAGACAAAATGATATTTTCACATCAAGATATATATTCAAACGACGCAATCAATGCATTATCTAAATTAAAAACAAAATTAAGATTGCCAGATGTGGACTTGCTCATCATAGACCCGCCAAGATCTGGTCTAAAAAATTTAAAGGAGTTTATTCAATTGTTCTTTCCTAAAAAAATTATCTACGTGTCCTGCCAAGCAACTAGCTTAATTCGCGACATAAAAGAGTTGCCAGCATCCTTCGAAATTTCTAATTTACACCTAGTCGATCTATTCCCCGGCACTCACCATTACGAAACTGTATTAATAATCAATCGAAAAGATTGCTAATCAATTTTTTTTCAGTGTAAAATTTAATCAGATCTTCATGGAGAGAGATTTATGATCAAAAATTGTTCAATGTTAAAAAACATGATGTTTTATATTGCTATTCAACTTGTACTAGTTTCATGCGCTTCCACCAAAGAACCTACTGAAGAAACAGCTGAACAAAAGAAAGCTGCCATTTACTATCAGCAAGGCACAGAAGAATTAATTAGCAAAAACTACAGCAACGCACTCAAGTATTTGCTTTTGGCCAACGATTTAAACCCAAATGACGATAAAATAAAAAATAATTTGGGAATGGCTTATTATTTGAAAAAGCAAACAGCAAAAGCTCAAACCGAGATTCAGAAGGCAATTTCTATAAATCCAAAAAACTCTGATGCCAGAAATAACCTCGCCTCTATTTATCTTGCTCAAAAAAAATATAAAGAAGCTTTAAAAGAATATCAAAAAGTAATAGAAGATCTTACGTATAATAAAATGTTTCGAGTTTATTATAATGTAGCGCTTATTCATAAATATGAAAATCGTGATGAGCAAACTTTAGAATTTTTAAACAAATCTATTGCTGATAATTCTGATTATTGCCCCGCTCACTTTGAATTAGGTAATTATTACACCCAAAAATATAAATTCAAAGACGCATTAAATGCATACAATGAAGCGACCAAAGGTACCTGTGTCACAGAGCCTGCCTCACATTACGAAGTGGCGATGACACTCATTCGACTAAATCGCATTGGTGAAGCTGAAATAAAATTTAAGGACATACTTGAAAAATTCCCTAAAACAAATTTTGCAATTTTGGCCCGTGAAGAAATTAACAAATTACAAGATGAACGACAAATAAGTAGAAAATCAAACCATAAAATCAAATCATCGGATAATTCAGACGATATTAATGATGGTCAATTTGAAACACCTCAATTTTAAAAAAAGGTGAATGGTTGAAATGAAAAAAAATAATATTAAACAATATACTAAAACTGATGAAAAGAGCAATGGAATGGATGAACAACAAGTAAATCAAAAAGAGCAAGAAAATGAACACAACGTGCAAGGAATGCACCCTTTAACTAAAGAACTCGAAAAAGATCTCGAAGCTGTAAGCTTTTTAGATGAATCACCATCATCAGTCGCTGGGACGAGCTGCCAACCTGTGACAAATAGCACACCAAAAGATGCAAATATTGGTGCTATGTTAAAAAAAATTAGAGAAGCCAAAGGTCTTTCTTTAAAAGTAGTATCACAACAGACAAAAATACATCTGGCACTATTGGAAGCTCTTGAGGACAACCAACTCATCCGCTTACCGAGTAAGACATATGTGAAAGGTTTTGTTAAATCGTACGCGAAGATATTGAGCATCCCTCAACAAGAAGCAATTGATTTATTTGAAAATACATATCGTGAGTACGAAGGTCTTCCAATTATTCCCCACAATCCCACTCAAAACACAACAACCGATGCAGCCCCAACAAAAGAAAATAATATCAAAAATAAGCCTGAAGTTTTATCTGAAATAGCCAATATTGCCTCTCATAATGGTAATATTTTATTGAAAGCCGGAATTAGCATCATTGTTGTTGGAATCGTAGGATTTAATATCAAATCGATGATTGAGCGCTCTGTTGAAGATGCCCCTCAAGAATTACCTGAAGTGATAAGTACCACAACAAAGCCTAAAAAAATTGAACCAACTGTAAAAAGTAATGAAACGATCACTTCTACGGCAGAACAAAATTCGCAAAAATCAACCACCATAGCCCCCCCCCAAGCAGTTAATATCATCACAAAAGAAGCCATCAAGCCTGATATTAAAATAAATGAAGAGTTAACGTTAAAAGCATTCTCTGCCGTTGAAAAACAACAAAAAGAAATTACTCTTTCAAAAGAAGACCTCGATCAATATTTACCTACCAGATTCAGAGTTACCCCTGAAAACGGAGCCGAAAGTATTTTTATTAATGCAACTGATGGTGACTCTTGGCTAACTTATAAAACAGATAGTGGCGATATTAAAAAATTTGTGCTTAGGCAGGGGCGAACGCTTTTTTTGCGTGGAAAAGAAGTTCGTCTTTTTATCGGAAATACAAAAAACGTTAAAGTATTCCACAATAACAAACCAATAGAGCTGCTCACAAGTACAGGCGTAAAAAATGCCGTATTTCCAGAGAGTATTAAAACTAAATACATGAATCCACTATTTATCTTTCAAAAAGATGGAACTGTTATTACTAGTGATGAGGCTGTTGAGAAATTAAAATCGCAATCTTCTGAAAAAATGCCAATAAACCCTGCGCCTAGCAAATCAACACCGGTAACACGTTAATTAACTGGCCCAATCTAATTTTCGATAAAAATAGTAACCGGAAATAAATAGAATTAATAATGGTACCAAGACAGCTCCTTCGGGAGCTATCTTGGCTTTATTTGCTAATGAAATTGCACCAAAATATAAGGCATAATAACCAATAACAACCAACAACCCAAAAGCTGTATTATTTGAAACGGGCCCCCGTCTTTTTTTTACACCTAAACTGAAACCAACAAATATAAATAAAATAATTTGAAAACTAATCAAGTATCGACTGTAATATTCCAACTTAGTTTTATTCAAACTAATTGTAGAATTTTTTACATCTTCTATGTTTAGTGCCTTCTCAAGATCTTTCTTTTTACTTTTGATAATTTCAAAAAGCTCATTATTGGTTTTCATCGAGTCTTTATCAGCACTAGCGGCTTCGACACTATTGCTCATCACTGGAAAATCATATTCTTTAAAAAGAATTTTTTCCATCTGGTTTCTTTTCTTATCCCAATTTACTATATTTCCATCCAATAGATTTAATCGCACTATTGGAATCGACCATTCATCAGGGGAAATTTTTATCAAAGCCCCTTTTTGTGCCATAATTATTTTTTCGACATTAGAGTTTTTGTTTTTAAAATGAATATATACATTTTTGAAGCTTATTCCATCGTCTGAAACTTCATCTGCGAAAAGAGTCACGCCTGGTATATCTGTAAAGAACTGTCCTGGTTTTATACTATTAAGAACACCTGCAGAACTTAACCGAATAACAGAATTTTTAAAATCACCATTGGCCCTAGGGATTAAGGTTCGATAAATTCCAAAAATTCCAAAGCCAACAAGAATCGATAAAACTAAGAATGGTTTGTATAGCTGGAATCGAGTCATTCCAAATGATCGCATGGCAATAATTTCAGAATCTTCACTAAATTTATTAAGGGTATAGATTGTTGCAAAAAATGCTGATAAGGGAACCGCCAAGGGAAGAAATGAAACACTTAAATTAAAAATCAAAATGATGGTACCAAGAATTTCTACGTCTTTACTCACTAGTATATTGATCATTCTAAACATGTAATAGGTAATTAAAAAACTCACAAAAAAAATACAACCTAATAAGAAAGGTGGCACAAAATGACTCGCTAAATAGCGGGAGGTTACTTTTATCATAGATTATGGTATTTTAAGCTCCAGTTTTATTTTGTGCAACACTTGCTTTTGATGCAACTGGTTATTTTATATCTATTTATTAGGAGTCACCATGGAATTAAAATTAGTATTCGATTCAAAATTACCGAGCTCAGAGCTCCACCTTTATTCTTGTTTTCAAAAATCTCAAGAAGTAAAAGCTAGTAAAAAATCTTCAAAAAAATCTGAAGCCAAAACGGAGAAAGTTCTTTCTCACTCTCACTGGCCAAAAGATTTAGTTGAAGAGTTTGAATTTTCAATTGCATCTAAGCATTTTAAAGCTGATATGGGTGAAACTTTTTCTTTCACTCACTTAAACGGTTCTACTATTGTTATCTTAGGTCTTGGAGAAAAAGGTAAACTTACTCGTGAAGGTTTAAGAAAACAAATTGCTAATTGCTATAAAGCTATTCATAACAAATATGAAGATCTAACTCTTCACCTAGATGGCTTTATGTTAAAAGACGATGCTGAAGGAACACTTAAAGCAATTTCTGAAGCATTAGCGCTTTCTAACTATGGATTCGATCGCCACTTATCAGCTAAAAGAAAAACAAAATTAACTTCAGTTACTCTTTTAACTTCAGAGAAAAAAACTCATCAAAAAAAATGGGAAGCAGTATTAGCGGAATCAAAAACTGTAACTGGTGCAATTAATTACATGAGAGATCTAGTAAACGAAGCACCAAACATTTTAAATTCTGAAACTTATGCAAAAGAAATCGAAAAAGATGCAAAAAAACTTAAAAACGTAAAAGTTAAAGTTTTAGGTAAAGCTGAAATGAAAAAAGAAAAGATGGGAATGTTCCTGTCTGTAAATGCTGGTTCAGCTTATGAGCCACAACTTGTACATTTAACTTACACTCCATCTAAAGCTACTGCTAAAACAAAACATATTGCACTTGTTGGTAAAGGTTTAACTTTCGATACTGGTGGTTATTCATTAAAGCCTGGTGCTTCAATGATGAATATGAAATTTGATATGGCAGGTTCAGCTACCGTTTATGCTGCTTTTAGAGCTGCTGTTGAACTTCAACTTCCAATTAAAATTTCGTGTTTCTTAGGAATGACTGATAATGCAGTAAGCTCACATGCAACAATGCCTGACTCAATCGTTACTGCAAGAAATGGAAAAACAGTAGAAATTTTAAACACAGATGCAGAAGGACGTTTAGTTCTTGGTGACGTTGTAAACTATGCATGTGATGTTAACCCAGATGCAATTATTGATGCTGCTACTTTAACTGGTGCCATTCTTGTTGCTCTAGGTTCTGAAGTTTGTGGTCTTTTCTCTAACGACGATAAACTTGCAAAAGATCTTTTAGAAGCGTCTAAAAATTCTGATGAATATATGTGGCAATTACCAATCATTGATGAACACAAAAACGATATGAAATCAGTTGTTGCTGATTTAAAAAATATCGGTTCAGTTGGCAATGGTGGATCTGCTAAGGGTGCTGCATTTATTCAAGCATTCTTAAAAGATGGAATTCCATGGGCACACTTAGATATCGCTGGAGTTGGTGACTCTCAGGGACACCTACCATACTGTCCAGCAAAAGGTGCTTCAGGATTAGTTGTTAGATCTCTTGTTAACTATCTTCAAAATGTTTAATTGAGAAAATGTCTATATCTAAATCTCGTTTTACAATCGTACTAGTTGCGCCTGAAATTCCCGGAAACACCGGGAGTATCGGGCGCACTTGCGTTGCCTTAGGACTTCGACTTGTTCTCATAAAGCCATTGGCATTTGATATTTCAGAAAAAGCCGTTAGACGCGCGGGCCTTGATTATTGGAAATATGTAGATATTCAAATTTATGATAACTTCGATCATTTTCTAGAATCAGAAAAACCGACAGATGAAAAACTATATTTTTTTACAAAGACTGCTACATCAAAGCCTATTTTCAAAGAAACTTTTACACCAGACTGCTTTCTAATTTTTGGTTCCGAAACAAAAGGGCTTCCACCAGAAATCTTAGAAAAATACAAAGAGAGAAACGTATCTCTACCAATGTATTCTGAGCATATTCGTTCACTTAATCTCTCTAATGTTGCCACGGCCGCAGCCTATGAAGTCCTACGCCAATTAGAATTTCAAAAATAATTTTCTAATGTCATTAAGTAGTTTTGTACTGAAATCATTTCACACGATTGAAGAGTTTTCTCATTTTTTAATTCTTTAACTATTTGAATGGCACGCTTAGGCTTAACTCTTTCTTGAAAAA
>CAYWBR010000086.1:0-11057 GCA_964456675.1 uncultured Bacteriovorax sp.
TCCCGTAATGAAATAAATCTGAATGGGTACCGCCGATCTTATTTCCTATTAATGGATGAAAATATTGAGTAACTGGCACGACTGTAGGTCCTGGGTATTGGTAAATTATTTTTCCTAAATAAACTGATTTACTAAGAACCCCAGAAGAATCTTGACGGCCAACTAAGCCTCCTACATTTTCGTAATCCTGCAATTTAATTTCCGCTTGAGGATGAACGAGGGTATTAATAATCATTCCGTTATTGTATCCAGCAATGCCCCCCACTTCAACTTCAGGAATAACTGTTTGCGTAGATGAATAAATATTTCCTTTAAATTGATTTTCGCTAATCATTCCCCAATTTTGTCCTACCACGCCCCCATAAAAACCAAAACTAGAAGTGATGTTGGTTATAGAAGTATTATTAGTTGTCTTTGTAATTGACCCTGTTGAGTTGACTCCTGCAATTCCTCCAATCATTTGATCGCCTTGAATTGTTACATCATAAACAGAAACTTTGTTAATTTCCCCTTCATTTCGACCAACAACTGAACCGACAACACTGGTACTTTGAATTGATCCATTTTCTATATTTATTTTATTAAGTTTTCCGTTTAATGCATTTCTTCCTACCAATAGTCCTGCGGACATATCACTTATGTCTAAATTTTGAATTACAATATTTGCTAAATTTAAATTTTTAATATCGCCATTATTTAATTGGAATATTCCAATGTCTTCGTTAGAAGTGCCTGAGGACAATGAAAGATTTAATCCATATAAATATCGATCGTCTCCTAAAAGAGTTCCGTTAAAACTTACAATTGTATCTGCCAAAGATGACCAATTAGATAGGTCAATATCATCAACAATTCGATAGTATTCAGAGCTAGATCTTCCCTCCATATCTTTTAATTGACTAGCTCTGCATATAAGAATTGGATTTAAAAGACTCCCCCTACCAGCTGCTGCTTGAACGGTAACAGTAGCAAGATTAATTGAATTTAAGCATTCTCGATTCTCAAATACTAGACGCGGAATACTCCCTGCGCTCTGAACCCATAAAGGGCTTGAATCTAAATTAATATTTCCTAAACGCATTTGTGTATATGTAAGTGCCGTATCAATAGAATTAGTGCCAGTATTCGAATAGGTAAAAGAATAGCTTCCTGTTGCAGAAGAGGAACCATAAAAACTAGAAGGTGCACTACCTGTGTAGCGTAGACTGCCTGAATAAAAAGATCGATTGATGGCCCCAACTGCATCATTATATCCAGAAAGACCACCGACAAATCCGGCCGATCCATGTCCTGCTGTAATCGCCATTGTTGAATAGACATCTGTCAAATTACCGGCATTGTAACCTGAAATTCCTCCGACGTAGTGATTGTTAGACTTTATAATTCCTTCGCTAAAAGATGCACTTATTGTAGAATTGGAAATATTTTTACCAGCAATCCCTCCTAAATAAGTTGAAGCTGCTGAGTTATGACTTTCAATTAAACCTCTAAAACTTGACTTGGATACTTCTCCACCAAGATACCCAACAAGTCCACCAACGTAATTATTGCCATTGATATCGCCACCTTCAAGCGAAACATTTTTTACAGTATTTATATTTGAATCATAAATAATTTTTCCAGCAACTCCTCCGACATAATCTTGCATCCCATCTGCATAAAAATCTTTAATCACAATATTATTAATATGAGTATCATATCCGCTAACAAAACCAGCGACTCCGCCAACATACTCTAGCCCATCATACTCTGGTTTTTTTAAAATTAAATTAATAATTCGACCACCAATGCCAAGCTCTCTTGTGAAGCCAATTTTAGATACACTCGAAGAGTGAACACGAACCGATCTTATGGTTTTATTATTGCCATTAAATGTTCCATTAAATCCAAAATTTTCGGTTGTTTTTAAAGTTGAACAATTGCCATAATGAATTTTATCAAGTGGATTAAAAGTGCTATGTCCTTCCAAAGAAGAACCTGCAACATTTAAACAAGTAGGTTTTGCATATTCATTGCGTTCAATTTTATTCATATCTAAATCATTTAATAATTTATAAGAAGCATTTACAAAACTTGCTGGTGCATTTACCTCTCCGATCTGGTTTAACTGCCATTCTGTGCAAATTTTGTAAGGACGATACGAACTGCCATCTCCTGCAGAAAAAGGGTGAGTTCCAATTATTGCACTTGATCCAACATAGCGATCACATACTGTATTCTTTGGAACAGAAAGAAGAAATTTATTTGCATAGGTCACTGTACTCATTGTCGTACATTGGGTCGGCGGAATAAAGCGCTTAGTTGAAGCAGGAAACGAAGAGAGGTTGCAGCTTCCCAAACTAACAGAACCAGTCCAAGTTCCTAAATCGTCTCGACACCGTTTTTCATTTAACACAGGATCAAGCGTGTCATAGTATGTTCCAATACCAGAATCACAAACTTGATTTGAAACAACCTTTCTAACACCAAGAGACTGTGCTCCGGATAGATTTACAATTTGGTTTCCTTTAGAATCAGATTCATCGCAAGTTGAACTTCCAAAAAATAACTGAACTTGAGCAACAAAAGGAGCTATTCCATTTCCAAGTGGAAAATTTATTGGCAACCTAGACTTCACAGAACCATGGGTAGGTGTTTCTGATACCGGCTGACAAGCCGAAAATTGTTTATTAGCTGGCGCAAATAAAAATGGAATTGAAGGATCTTTTTTAAACTCAGATAGTACAAAGCGATAACTTAAAGCATTTCCCTGATTCAAAAGCCCACAAGTATAACCGGATGCAGGCAATTCATCGCAGTCTTCAACAAATATATCAGGAAATTGAACCTTGGAGGATCCATTTACATAATGTTGTCCATTAGAAAATTCAACATCTGCACAATTAGCATTACTGGCATTTAAAGCAACCGATACATCAGCACCAGATAAAGACGCCGTAGATTTAGCACAATATACTTCGCCATTTAAATAAGTATTGGTGGTATCCCAGAAAAGCGCATAAAAGGTCCACTGCCCATTGGGTATATCTAGCACTTCATCAGATAATTGAATTTTTTTTGAAAATAATTTTCCATCACTAGATCTTCCATAGAGCATTGCGCCCCCATCACCAATACCATTAGGCAGGGTTCCAAGCCCCGCGATTCTCACTTTTAAATTGACAGGAGTTCCTTTATTACTCGAGCACGAATAAAGGGAAAAGAGCCATAAAAGCAAAATCGAAAAATTGATAAATCGCATATCTTACTCCAAATAAGACACAAGTAATTCATCAACTTTTCGACTAAATAAGAAATTATATTAGAAAAATATAACCGAGCATAGCTATCTACTTTATTATCTTGACTACTTCAGCATTTGGAAATCTTACTTTCTTCATTGTTGAGTACTTATCATCACTTGCTCTGTAGCCAATAGGACAAGCAACCACGGTCTTCCAACCAGAGTCCACTAGACCTAAAACTTGATCATATTTTTTGGGGTCAATTCCTTCCATTGGACAAGCATCAACACCTAAAACTGCACAAGTCGTCATTAAATTTCCAAGTGCTATATAGGCCTGTCTGGCGGCCCATTCTGTGATAACTTGCGATCTAGCACCATTAACAAGATCTCCCATCATCATTTTTTTTAGTCCTTCTAATGAAGACGCTTCAACTCCTCTAGTTTCTACAATGGCCTTTAAATTAGCATCAATATGAGCTTCATCAAGCTTTTCTTTTACAACAAAGACAATCATATGTGAGCAGTCCACAACTTGGGCCTGTTTCCAAGAAGCACTCATTAGTTCTTTGCGCATATCTTGGTTTTGAACGATAAGAAATTTCCAGGGTTGTAAGCCGTAAGATGAAGGAGTTAATACCAGAGAATCTTCAATCGCTTGCCAAGTGTTCTCGTCAAGTTTTTTATTGGCATCGAATTTTTTAGTAGCATAACGCCATTTTTGCGCTTCAAGTAATTTATCAGAATTTAAAAACATAGTAACTTCTCCTCCAAAAAAGAAAATAAATTTTAATTAAAATACCACAATATTAAGCTAATTGATAAATACAAAACTTATACATCTGAACTTTTTCATGACGAATAAGAGCACTAAAATTATTAGTTACATCGCGGTAACCACTAGTGTCGGCTTCACATTTTCTTAAATAATAGCGAATCACGACAATTGCATCTTTGTTAAGACTCGGTTTTATTTTTTGTAAAAAATCTTTTTCTAAATTACCCGAAAAATAAGATGGAACATCGCTCAAGGAAAGAAAATCAAACTTTACTTCAGCTGAACTTAAAAAACTGATCATGTCTTGATTAATATAAAAGATGTCACCAGAAAAATCTTTGACTCGATTAATAGATTCATCGACAGATTCAATTGGGTTTCCTTCTAGAAAATTTATTTTTCCAAAAAAACAAAGATTCAAAAAAAAACTTTCGCGTGCTAATCCCGTTGTAAATAGTCTATCAAATGCATTAAAATAATATTGAAAATGCGTATCTGGATCATTTTTCTTAATAAAGTCACCTTTATAAAGAAGGGCATTAAAAACCGACTTGTTCCCTAATAAAAATAGCACCATTTTCCATTTGTACATCGGAAATTCATTTTTATAGAAATTAACTTGCTCATCTAGCGTCTTAAAGGAAAACAACTTTTCAATAGTTTTTTTTCCTAAAAACATTGAGCAGATTTTTGCCAAAACTGAAAATGTTTTTTCCCATTTACCTAAGTACAATAGACTATTAAAATCAAGTTCAAGAAATAACTGTGTGAAAAAGTTCTTAGTTTCCTTCGATAATGGTAACTTGTAAAAAATTTCTGATCTTTTTTGTTTATCAATAGAATTACCAAACGGATAATAGCCCCAAAAAAGTAAAAAATCGTCTACTGTCAAATTCTTATAGGTAACATAACGAAGTTCTGCTAGTTTTAATTGAGCTGTAGACAAATCACAAAGATAAATTCTTTCTGCGTCTTTATGGGTCAATGGAATAGATCTGCCACCAGATCCACAAACTGAAAAAATACTTTTTGGCAATAATTGCTTAATCATTTCCACTTCAACCGTAGAGTCTTCGTTACCTAGTGTATAGTTTAGTGAACTAAAATATTTTTTTCCCATAGAATATCTCTTTGTTTTATTACTTATTATTGTTTGTTTAATTTTATTATTGCGTGTTCTCGACATAGACGAAACTCTTCATCAGTTAAAAAACCATTATGGCCCATAATCTGAGACAAGCGGACACCATGCTCTTTAGACAAACGATCTATTTCTAAAACTTTTTCATAATTTATATTTCTCGACAATGTAAAAGACTCGAATTTTCCTTCCATTGCAAGTAACGCCGTCTCTGCGAGACATGCGTAAACAATATTACCTTCAAGACCTAAATCTATTTTCATATCAAGAGAGCCTGGTAATTGAACTTCACCAGAGGCAATGACCATTACGTCGGGACGCTTAATTGCGTCTTCTTTTTTTATATCAAAAGGTCTACTAACATCACAAATAACCGCACCTGTTTTTACCTTTAAGATATCTAAAATATTTTCACCTCTTGCGGAGGTTGTCGTAATGATCAGATCTGATTTATATGTATAATCATCGGCATTGGTAGAAATGAGAACATTCACTTTGGGATTTATTTTTAATATCTCTTCTTTTAATTCGATAAGTTTGTATGCTCTTGGAGCAACAATAATTACCTCATCCCAAGTAAGCGCCAATATTTTTGCCGACACTGCACCGATGCTCCCAGTGGCCCCAACTACCATGGCAGTACCTTTAAAATCTGTACCATCTTTTCTTACTAAATTCATTTTTTCTACAGCTAGTTTTGCCGCCCAAAGCGTTGAGGCAGCAGAAAGAGAATTTCCAGTGGTCACTGGAATTGGGCTTAATCTTGCAATCGTAACTCCAGCGTCTCCGACTATTTTGGTATAAGCACCAAGGCCGATAATTGAGGCATCTTCATCCATGGCCTTTTCACATAGACGCAAAATTTTTCGATAGACAACCTCTGGTTCACTTTCAATGAGTTTTTTTGGCGTCTCGGTTACGGTGTAGATTAGACCTTGAACTCTTCTTCCATTTTTTTCGCTCACAATACCATTAATAACCCCATAAAAAAAACCTGGTGAAAGTGCTAATAAGTCTTCGGTTATCTTTTCAAATGGTGTTGAGTACTTAGCAAAAGGTTTAAGTAATGGATGTTTGAATAAATACTTTGTACTCAACGGATGAATAACAAAAGCAAACTTAACTATTTTATCAAAATCGTCATTCATCCTAATGATTTTGGGAGATAATTTTAACTCGTCAATTGCCCAAATAATATCATCTTCCTTTACTACTCGTCCCTCTCCCTTTCTTAGTTGGATAAAAGCTTCTATTACAGAGTAATTTATAAAAGACTGCTCTGTGGTTGGCAGGCATATCATTGCATCTTTTAGCCCACTCAATTTTAATTTTTCGTAAAATTGTGGCGTCACAATATCCATTATTAGAGTTTTCCCTTTTAAATGTTTTAAATCTAAAAAGCTAATATTTGCTTCATTTCCCACAAGAACATCTGCAGATAAAAATTCTTCTAATGCTCGATTGTACTTTTTGTAACTAAGATCAAAACTTCCAACACTGGATTTTTTAATTTTCATTTTTTTAAATATCGGCATAAGAGTTTTTAAAAATTTTTCTAACGACTTGTTTCCGTTAAGTGTAAAAGGTAATTTCATTAAAAAATAAGGGTCGGCCATAATCAGCTTATTTTCAAGTTCCTCAAGAACCTCCACAAATACTTTTTGAAGGGCCCCAGTGTAAAACCCAATCTTTCTTTTTGTTAGAAACTGAGGATTTTGTAGGTAAAGTTTTCGAAGTGAAAGAGGAATATAAACGTCTTTGAAAACTTGACCGTCAACAATTGGAGTTGACTTTGCCAAAGTTTTAATTCGAAATGAATCTGGGTGTAAAAAGAATCCTTTTTTAAATTTTATTTTAGGTGGAAGACCTGTGATACAAATAACATCGGCAATGCCATCATATTTTTTTATTAAATTTTCTGTTAATTCAAGATCAAAATTACAGGAATAATGAATAAGCTTTGCATTTATTCCCAAGAGTGTCACATCTTCTTCAAAATTTAAATTCTCCTGAGCAAAAGATAAACAAAGTATTTGCTTCATGATTGTTCCATTTCCCGATTAAGAATATTCAATAATTTCGTTAAACATTTTTTAAAGATTTCATAAATGTATTTTTAAAGTCACTATAATGACTGTTAAATCCATTTTTAAAATCTCGATACGTATTGGACTTATCGTATGGATGGCAGTGAAACATGAAGGGTAAAGTTTCTTTGGGAATACCTAAATTGGTTAAAAGTAGCTTATTTAGATAAGGTAAATCGTAGTTTTTTAATTGGGTATCAATAGACAATTCGAAAAATATCTGACTCAACAGATCTGAGATCGTTGGAATATCATTACTTACAAGATGATATGTGGTGTTTTTTCTATCAGGTATTTGGCCGGCCAAAGAATTCACAATAAATTGGGCAACATGGTCTACTGGGACGATTGGTAGATAAGCATTCGCTTTAAAATTTAAAATAACAAATGGAAGTTTATTTAAAAATAATCGAATACTCTTTAAACTTTTTGCAAAGTAATAAGGTCCATCTACTTTGAAATTTTTGGCATCAGTACTTGAAGCTACGATTACTCCAGGGCGATATATAATTTTTTTTGCTGAATTATTAAATTTGAATTCTCGAACATTTTTTTCAGCAATATATTTTGTTTGTGAATAATAATCTTCAAAATTATTTCTTTCAGGAAGCTCATCTTCGAAAACAGTTTCATTAGAAAGTGGGTCTATTACCGCGATTGTAGATATATAGTGGAACTCTTTAAGGCATTTGGACTGACTAAAAAAATTTAATAAATTTGATGTACCTACTACATTGGCCATGAAACATTGATTATAAGTGCCTTCAAGGTCATAAAATGCAGCACAATGTAGAACATAATCGCAATTTAGTAAGGCTTCTTTATCTGCTTCATCTACAACAATTTCTGGATTAGTTATATCACAGAATATCCAGCGATTAATTTGAATATTAGAAGAAGTTTCGAAATCAAAACTCGGCCTAGACCGCCCGAGAAACACCACTTCAAAATCTCCAGAATTTAGATTTTTAAGAATTTCTAAACCTAAAAAACCTGAATATCCGGTAATAACAATTTTTTTCTTACTCATGTATACTTTTAACCTAAAAATTACATCAACGAAACTTGAGTACAAATATTATCCATATCAACCAATCCTTTTGGAGAATACACCGAAAGCCCTTTTTCAAGAATTGATATATCCCAAGTATTACACGCATCAAAAATTTCCCCATCCCCAAAAAAAGATAATGGTGAGCTATCTAAAGATTTAATTTTTGCAAATTTAGTTTCAAATGTTATGATATTTTTATCTTTAGCGATATCACCATTATTAAATATATTCATTATCGCACGTACTAATTCTAAACGATTTTCATGAGTAAAAATGGTAATATTAAAAGTTCCATCTTGATGATTAGTTAGAGGAGCAATGTTAAATGAACCAGCTAAAGTTGGTTGATTATTAATAAGAATGAGTGGGCTAGATACGTTTCCATTAAATACATCAGATTCTATTTTAAAATTATTTGAAATAATATCCTTAGATAACAGTTCTTTTGCCAGGAACAATGAATAAATATTTTTCCCAGACATCTTCATTAAGTTTTTAAAACTTGGATACTTTTTTCGTAGTTCATTGATTTCTTTTGCGACTTCCGCCGCAAATCCTATCCCACCATTTGTGGCCATAAAACGACCATTAACATTAATCAAATCTATGCGCTTTTTAATATTTTCTCGAATAGTTTGCACAATTTTATTAACACTTGTATTACTTCCTAAACTTGTCGCCAAATCATTAGCAGTACCTCCTGGTACAACTAATAGCGCAACCTCAGTTCCTGCAAGCTTTTGAATTAAAGTATTCATGGTACCATCACCACCAACACTTAAAATAGTGGCCACCTCATCTAAAATATCTTTGTCTAATTCTTTATATAATTCGTCTATAGTGTTAGGTGATTTATACTGAATTTCAGAACGAAATAGTCCCGTACTGATCTTCTCTTTCCAATCTTCATGGGAATTAGAAGCTCTAGAATTCATATAGACAGATATATTCTGCATAAATACCTCATTACATATTTAGTTAATGACATACTAGCAGAATATAGTTTGAAAACATTTTTATGCTTATTTTTTACAAGCCTCAAATAAGTGTATAATAAATATACACTTATTTAATAGAAGCTTATTCTATTTTAAGATACTTAGCGCAGTTTCGTTTATTTTGACTCTAAACTAGAATGATAGGCAAATAGCAACGCCTTACCTTTCATTCGAGTAAGTACTTTTTTAATATTCTCTTTTGAAACTGCGGGACATCCTTGACTCAATCCCAACCTTCCTTTTACAGGTATTATCCATTCTCCTGCGTAGTCGGCACCATGAATAACCACGGCCCTTTCCCATGCCTTTGAATTGGTTTTAGATAATCCTTTTAATCTTAGTGATTCACCATGTTTTCCAAAGTAAGTACCGACGTCAGTCAAATAAAATCCAAGAGAGGACATCTCACTACCTACCACATTTGAAAATTTGTCAGCGTATGATAGTCTTCCTTCAGAATTTTTTCCGTGGGTTACATGCATTGATAACACAGAGCCATTTGCAAGATTCAATATCCAGAAGCGCTTATCTTTTGAAGATTTATTAAAATCTATAATGCCCAAATAACTATCATTTTCAACAATATCTTTATTCTTTTCATAAAAATCTAGCGCCAGCTCTAAAGGTCGTGAAGGAATACCTTCAGCGCAAAAGCCAACTTCACAAGTATTTTGACCACTAAAATTAAGCCATAATTCTTTTGAATTGAGCGCTTCACCTGCTAAAGCTATACTAGGTACCAAGCTAAGAATAAATGTACTTTTTATTAGTGTGCTTAAAATCATCAAATACTCCAACATTGTTAGGTTTGGCGGACTATATATTTAATTTTTTGGAATACAATCCCCAATGTAAAGAATACAAAGTATAACCCCCATAAAAAAGCATATAAAAAATAAATAGCTTTAACTATTTAAAATGAATTTATGATATTTATTCAACTGTACATAATTATAAAAATTATACGTGGGAGATTTATGAAAAAACTAACATTACTTATCGGATTTTTTCTATACTTCAACTCTACAAATGCAAGTGATTTTTTCCCCGTACAAGAAGTAAAATTCAATATAACTGGAAATAATATACAAACCAAACTAGATGAAACACTTTCCTCCCCTGAAAAATTACTTAAACTCTTTAACCCAGCAGGGGCCAAAATTTCAAAAAAAGAAGTGCAAAATAATCATATTAAGTTTTATGCAACTAAGACTGTACTACTTATTTCTAAAACAGTTCTAGTTAGAGGTGTACTAGAAAACCAATCTAATAATAATGGTTGCGCAACAGGAGAATTTGGACAAGACATAATATTCGACTTCGCGGGCTCTGATGGTTTGGTTTATGATAATGTGGATAGATTAGAGGTTAAATTATGTACCAAACAAATCAATGAAAAATCAGCAAGTGTTGTCGCAAGACCAAAAATATTTAAGGGAAGAAATTATTCTAATACGATGGGGGCCATCGCAAGAGATATGATTCAAGCGCAAATTTCTCCTTTAATTCAGGCCCTAAAAACTGCCATACAATAAATGGAGCTAGAAAAAGGAGTAGAAAAACTATCAACTTCTCTTAAGCATAAAAAATATTTGACTTCTGTACATGATCTTTATCTCCCATAACTTTCTTGAGCAAAGTACCGTTAATTCACAAAAAATACAAGTAACGTGTAAGAACACAATACGACGTATTTAACATTGTCTAAAAACTAAGCAAAATCATATGGCAATCATGTAAAAATAAAAACACACTAATGAATTTAACAAAAATAGC
>CAYWBR010000087.1:0-10898 GCA_964456675.1 uncultured Bacteriovorax sp.
TTTTAAGAGGTAATTATGTTTACGGTAAAAATTTTATTCAACTCATTGATTCTTTTAAGTTTTGTTGGAGGTCAAGGTTATGCCGCAGATGCCTTGGATCAATCATTACAAGAAAAACTAAAATTTTTTGATGTTACTGCACTTAAAGATAAAAAACCTCAAGGGGCAGATTACTACAAGGTTGAAATGGGTCTTCGTCTTTTTTTAGACACCAATCTTTCTGGTAACAGGCGAGTGAGTTGTTTTACTTGTCACACTCCAGGACTAGGAACAAGTGATGCAAGGCCATTTTCGCTCACAGAAGATCGCCAAGACGTAGTTAAAAGAAATGCTCAAAGTATTTTTAATATGAAATCTTCGGGAGATCGCTTTTATTTTTGGGATGGAAGAATTGAATACGATAAGAAAACTCATCGCTTTAAAACACCAGAGCCAGCTATTAGTGGGGCAACCCCAGAGGAGCTAAAAATTGTTGAAGCGCTTGAAGATGGTCTATCTGCTCAAGCAATTTTTCCAATCGCATCTAGGGAAGAAATGCGAGGGAAAGTTGGTGAGAATGAAGTGGCCAATGAAGAAACAAATATTGGTGCATGGAAAAAAATTGTAGAGCGAGTTCAGAGTAATTTCGAATCTTATTATGATCTCTATAAAAAAGCATTTCCGGGCAACGACTTTAAAGAAATGAATATCGGCCACGTAGGGTCAGCGCTATCTAGATTTATGGAATACGAATTTTATTCATGGGATTCACCATTTAATCGCTATGTAGCAGGCGATGTTTCTGCGCTAAGTTTGAAAGAAAAAAAAGGGTTAGAGGTCTTTCTAGGTCGAGGGATGTGTATCGCTTGTCACCAGGGTAGTTTTTTGGGGTTAAATACCTTTTTTACTAACGTAGGTGTCCCAGAGTTGGCATCTAGTTTACTAGAGCGCGATCTTGGAAGATATGAAGTAACGAAACTTCCAAGAGATCGCCATTTTTACAAGGTTCCTAGTTTGAGAAATGTCGCTCTTTCTGCTCCTTACTTTCATAATGGAGCAAAAAGAACTTTGCGCGAGGTTGTTGAGCATTACAATGGGGTTTTTAAATCTGTAGATGAATATATAGTACCTAAGAGTTATGACTTAACATCTGTTGTGCCTCTTAGAATATTTGATTCAAAAGAAGAGAGAAATGAACTAAAAACCAGCGTGCAAGCAGGTTTTTTACGTAGAGGGCTAGGCTTAACAGAAGAAGAAAAGGATAATTTAGTACATTTTCTTGAGAACAGTTTGACCGATCCAAAATTTAAAAATCATTTTTTAGTTCGACTTAAAAGAAAATAGATTTCTAATTCTTGCATCATTTGTTCGTTCATCTTTTTAAGACTAGGCAAGTTAAACCAAGTCCCAATTTTTTCTAGTGTGAGATCTTTTTCTGCCACAAGAATTTTTCTAATCAAATCCCAATTTTTGGGATTCTTAGAAACAAGTAGGGCAATATGATAGGCATAAATAAAACCAATCAAATAGTCGTATGAATAAAAATTATCGTTTAGTTCATAGGCAAAATCAAAATAACTTTCACGAACACCAAAATATTTTTTAAAATTAGTTTTAGAAAATTCGCGCATCTTTCCCGGATTTCTTTTTGGTAATTCCATTATTTTAATTGCAGAATCAGTTGCATAGAGTTTTTGTACGTAAAAATCTAAAAAATTATGCCAAAAATATTCTTCACTTTCATGTTTATATTTTGCATATGTTTTTTCTTGTTGAAATTTTCTAAATGCGAGCATCTCAAAAAGTAAACCGATAAATTCTTCAACCAGAGGAGTGTCTGAGCCGTGTAAATAATGAACAGCATGTGCCATTTCATGTGCCAGAGTCACAAGGTTTGTGACGTCGTGTTTTGGGCCAGATAAAATTATCGGAAAAGTTCCTTGCAGGTGATAAGTTGTAGCACTTTCAAGAGTACTTGATTCGAAATAATTTTTTAACAACATTCGATCAATTGTTTTTTCATGTGCAAGCGGTTTAAAGAGTTCTTTTAAAAAAACATGGGCCATTTTGGTGGAAACCGTTAGTTTTGCCGAAGCTCTAAACGGAGAGTTGTGATTATTTTGAAAATGTTTAACTGTCATTTTTTTTAGTGGGCTTTTGTGAAAACGCAAATTAAGCGTGTTAATTATTTGTCGCATCTCTTTTTTATTTTTTAAAATGCGCTTTGCCTCGCGAGTATTTTCTTCAATATGGAGCCATGACAATTGGGCCGGTGCCGTTTCCGAAAGAGTGATGAGTAATTCATAAAGAGTCATGCGATGGGACTCCTTTGTGACTTTTTTGTAGCGATGAGTGAAATTTATGAGGTCGATAATTTCTTCGCGAAATATCTGAAAAGCTAGATCTATTTTTTTGGAAATCTTAATTTTTCCCAATGATTGATAGACAAAACGCATGCCATCTAAGGTAAGTAAGGAATTTTCAAGTTGAATAAGAATCTTGGATTCAGTGTCATTCCAGCGAGGTTTTGATGATAATACGTGTAAGCGCTCAATATTCAGTTCGAATTCGTGCGTCAAGTCACTAATCCAGGGAAAGTCGGTGCTAAACTGAGAAGCCCTAAGTCCTTTAGTTTTAGTCATCATTTCTCCTCATACATTTTTTCTTCTGTTAAAACACTTTTGTAAGTCTAATTCTCATTCTATTATAGGGAGAATTTTTAAAGAATAAAAAGTATTTGGAGAAAAAAATGAAAATAATAAAAAATCAAGTATGGCTTGTTACGGGAGCTGCTTCAGGCATAGGAAAACTTATGGCCGAGAGTTTACTGATGCGAGAAGCGGTAGTGGTTCTTGTGGATATAAACAAAGATGGACTTTCGTTAGTTGAAAAAGATTTTTTAGATCGTGGTTTTAAGGCACATGCAGTGGTTGCCGATTTATCAAAACCTGAAACTTTTTTAGAATTAAAGCAAACAGTTCACGGAAAAGTTGGAAAAATTCACGGGCTAATAAATAATGCAGGAGTTGTTTTTGGTGGTGAATTAGAAAAAGTAGATTGGCAAAAACATGCTCTGACTTATCAGATTAATACCATTGGTCCGGTGGGCTTAGTGTATACATTTATGGCGGATTTTCTTGAGCACGCAAAGAACAACAAAGAAGCCCATATCGTAAATATTGCTTCGGCTTCTGGATTTGTGGGACTCCCATATGGTTCGACTTATGCATCTTCAAAATGGGCGCTGGTAGGATTTTCCGATTCATTACGGCTTGAAATGAAAGAGCGCAAGCTTGATAATCTTTATGTCACTACAGTTTGTCCAAGCTATATCACTACTGGAATGTTTCAAGGTGTAAGGGCGCCGATGATGATTCCATGGTTAAAACCAGATGAAATCGTATTAAAAATATTAAATGGCATAGAAGCTAATAAGGCTTTTATCAAAGAGCCGTTTTTAGTTAAAACCATAGATCTTTTGAAAGGCCTAATGCCTCAAAGTATTTATGATGCAATTTCTAAATTATTAGGCGTTACAACTAGTATGCACCACTGGCGTGGTCGCTAAAAAAAGGTGCCAGGCACACTTAAGAAAATATTGAGGTAAAAATATGGAATTAAAAAAAATTTTAAATGAATTAAAGTATGAAGCAGACACTATTACTTTAAGAGAGATGTCGACAAAGGTAAGGGGTCTTTCTTCTAGAAATGAAATCTTTGATGGTTTCTCAGAAGGTGAAGACCGCGGAGTGATGGTAGAGGTGATGATCGATGGTCATTTTGGATATGCCGCAACTGATGAATACACATTATCGGCAATTCAAAATGCGACAAAAAGAGCAGAAAACTTAGCGAAGAAATCAAGAGACTACTCTTTATTTAAATTCTCAAATTCAGAGCGACCAGTAATGAAGGGAGAGTATTCATCTCCAACAGTTAAAGGATTTACGGATTTTAATGCTAGTGAAATGACTGGTTACCTAAACCAGGTAACAAAAGCGATGAATATCTCAGATAAAATTATTAACCGCCAAGGTTATATAAATTTATCTGAAGTAAGCACTCGTTTAGTTTCTAATCACGGAACTGATGCTTATCAAAGAATTTATAGATCAATGGTAAACCTTTGGTCGGTGGCCAGTGATGGCAAAACTAATCAAAAACGTTCTTGGGGTTATGATCAAAACGCTCAAGGAGGAATGGAGAAGTGGCCTCTAGAAAAAGTGTTAAAAGAAGCAAATCGTGTTGCTCACGAATCGCTTGAGTTATTAACAGCAGAAGATTGTCCTACAGGAACAATGGATTTAATTTTAAATCCAGAACAGCTATACCTTCAAATTCATGAGAGTATCGGTCATCCGCTTGAGCTAGATAGAATCTTAGGCGATGAAAGAAATTATGCTGGATGGAGTTTTATTAAACCATCTGATTTTGGAAATCTTCAATACGGTTCAAAATTAATGAACGTAACTTTTGATCCAACAATTGTAGGTCAAAATGCGAGTTATTTATTTGATGATACTGGTGCACCTGCGACTCGAGAATATTTAATTCGCGAAGGTAAATTAGAAAGAGGCTTAGGGTCTCTTGAATCGCAAAAAAGATTAGGATTAAGTGGAGTTTCAAGTCAGCGCGCAACTTCATGGAATCGCCCGCCAATTGATCGTATGGCAAACGTAAATCTTGAACCAGGTTCTTCAAGTCTTGATGATATGATTTCAAGTGTAGAAAAAGGTGTGTTCATGATGAGTAACCGTTCTTGGTCAATTGATGATTATAGAAATAAATTTCAGTTTGGTTGTGAGTACGGAAAATTAATTGAAAACGGAAAAATAACTAAAACTGTAAAAAATCCAAACTACAGAGGTATTACAACTCCATTTTGGAATAATTTAAAAATGGTTGGAGATAAATCTACTTTTGAAGTAGGCGGACTTGCAAATTGTGGAAAGGGTGAACCAAATCAAGTTATTTTTGTTGGGCACGCTTCGCCAGTTTGTTTATTCTCTAATATCGAAGTTTTTGGTGGAGGAAAGTAATGAGCACAATAACTAAACAATATAACCAAGAAGCATTTAGAAATTTTTCTAAAAAAGCCTTTGAAATGCTAACGGCCAATGAAGTTGTTACTTTTTCACTTGCAGCTGAGAATACTTTGTTTACTCGTTTGTCTAAGGCAAAAGTAAGACAAGGCTCTTATGTAGATCAAGGCTCAATTGGGATGAACTATTTAGTTGGAAAGAAAACACTAAATTTAACTTTCAATTACACTCAGGATTTAAATCATGACCTCATGGTTTTTAAATCATATTTAGATAAAGCAAGAAGTTTTGCGAATGGTTTAGCTGACGATCCTTATCAGGTTATGCCAACAAATGGTGGAGAGAGTTTTTTAGAAACAATTAAAAGCGAAATGCCAGAGGATGGAGATTTAATCTCAATGACTCTTGATCATGTAGGTCCTTATGATCTTGCAGGAGTGCTTACTAGTGGTGACATGATTAGGGCCAATAGTAACTCTTTAGGACAATTTCATTGGTTTAAGACAAGAAGCTTCTATGTTGATTATTCTTTTTATAATGAAAAACAAAAAGCAGTAAAAGGTCTTTATGCAGGTAATACTTGGAATCAAAATGACTACCAACGTGAACTTCAAGACTCAATTGCAAAATTAAAATTGATGGAAAGAGAATCCCTTGAAATTAAGCGCGGTGATTATCGTGTATATCTTGCTCCATCTGCGATCAATGAAATGATGGGCATGTTTTCGTGGGGGGGAGTTTCAGCAGGAGCTCACAAAAGAGGCGAAGGATCACTTTTAAGTTTAATGAACGGAGAAAAAAGTTTTTCTTCTAAATTTACTTTAAAAGAAGATTTTAACTTAGGAGTTGCTCCAAGATTTAATGAACTTGGTGAAGTGGCGCCAATGGATTTAACTTTAATTGAAAATGGTAAATACAAAGAGTTTTTAACAAGTACTCGTACGGCCAACGAGTTTGGTTTAAAATCAAACAACGCAAGTGATTGGGAATCTCTAAGATCACCATCAATTATGCCAGGAACTCTTAAGCGTGATGATGTATTAAAGAAATTAGATCGTGGTCTCTATTTATCTGATCTGCACTATTTAAATTACTCAGATAGAGAAACAGCAAGAATCACGGGAATGACTCGTTATGCGTGTTTTTGGGTCGAGAATGGAGAAATCATTGCTCCTATTAAAGATCTTCGTTTTGATGAGACATTGTACAAAGTGTTTGGTGAAGGCTTAATTGACCTAACTGATACATGCTCCCTTGTTCCAGCAACTGGCTCCTATGGTGCTCGTGATATTGGCGGTGCTTCTGTACCAGGTGCCTTAGTTGAAGGCTTTACGTTCACACTTTAAAGGTGCCAGGCACTTTTAAGATAGTCTTGAGGACATGATGCTGAAACTTATTCTTATTTGTTTTTTTGTGATGAATTCTACATTGGGCGCATTAATAGAAATGCGCCCAGACGGAAGTTTATTAATTTCGGGCACTATTGAAAAAGAGGATGTCGCTAAATTATCCAAATCAATTAATGGTGCAAAAAAAATAGTTTTAAGTGATCTAGGTAGTGGCGAGGTAGAAAACTATCTTCCACTTGCCCTAGATATTTTTAAAAAGAAAAAAACAGTAGAAGTTCAAAACGGCTGTATCGCAACTTGTGTTTATTTGTTTTTGGCCGCCGATAAAAAAATTTTCAATGAAGGTTTTTTAGGCGTAACAGAGAGCACAGGTTACTACGTTGATAATTGGAATAAAGTTCAAGATCAATTTCAAAATCCTGATAAAAAAGCATCTAAAGAAAAACTTTTAAAAGAACTTAAGCGTCTAGCAACCCTTGAGCGTAAATTTCTAAAAGAGATTTCAATGTCAGAAGAAATACTTTTGAGGCTTCCAAAGATAAACGAGCGCATGGGTGAGAGCGCTTACGCTTTTGTGGTAATGAGGCCAGAAACATTAACTAAGACTTATAAAGTAAAAAACGTCTCCGGGAAAATGAAAGTAACCTCAGTTCTTTTTGGAGAAGATGTTTCAAAGAATCAGGGGCTTTATATAATAGAATAGGGTTTTATTTTTTGAAGTCTAATTCACTTAAAAAAGTTAGAGCATTAACACATTTTACACCATTTTTATTTTCAAATGGGGCATCTAAGTTTTTTACTATTTGAATTTTGTAAGCATTCTCAAAGTATTTATCAATTGAGTTAAAAGAAGGTGAAATTGATTTGTCGCTTAGTTTTACTTCAATGAGGTAATGTGTCTTTTTATTTATGTTAATATAGAAATCAATTTCTTTTCCATCTCGAGTTTGAATAAAGAATAAATCTCCATTCATACCTTCAACATCTTCTAGGTATTGTAACTCTTTTAAAAAGGCAAGGGCCGCAAGATTTTCAAGCTTAGCTCCTTCTTCAACTTCTGCATTACCGATGTCGAAAAAATAAAACTTAAATGCTTTCTTTTTTCCACGGGCAATATTTTTTGAATACGACTTTACAGTGAAACCTAAGTATAAGTTTTCAAGTACCATTATCCATTTTTTTACAGTTTTATCATCTCGATCTAAATCTTCTGCTAAAGATTTATAGCTAATTGTTGATCCTACTCTTGTTTTTAGTAATTCAATTAGCAATTCGATCCCTTCGATGTCACGAATTTTTTCAAGACTTAAAAGATCTTGTCTTATAATTTGATCAAAATGACTTTTTCGCCAAATATTATAAAATCGAACGCTACCTTCATAATATGGTTCAGGAAAATTACTTACAGTCATTAATTTATTAAAAGCTGTCTGTAAGTTAAATTTATTCTTTTCAATTTTTTTTAATTCTTTGAGATCAAGTGGATGAAGGCGATATGAAATAAAACGTCCGGCCAGTGAATCGCCCATCTTTTTAGAGATATTTAATCTTGCACTTCCAGTGACGAGAACTGACTGTCTTTTTAGATGGCCTTCGTCATAGATTCCTTTTAACCAAAGTTTCCAATTCTTCATTTTATGAAGTTCATCGAAGACAACTATTTTTTTATCTTTATCCCATTCTTGATTTTTAAACACAAGATAGTCTTTTTTTATATCGTAATTGTAATAAGACATATCTTTAGGATAGATATTTTTACTCAAAGTGGTTTTCCCAACCTGACGAGGACCTGCTAAAATAATGATTTTATTTTTAAGAAATTCAGTTAATGCGCCACTAAGGTATCTAGTATACATAGTGTTATTTTCGGATTATAGTCCGTTTTTGTCAAGCCAAAAGTGGATTAGTGTCCGAAATTGCCATTGCTTTTTTTTAGTCTTCATTTTTACTTTAATTAGTAAATTAGGATGAAGAAGTGGGAAGAAAAGTATTTCGAAATATAATAAAAATTAACTAACAAAGATCAGTAAAACATTTAATGTATTCTACATTGGCCAGTTTACAACCTTAAGATTCTTTAAGGTTGCAACAAATATTAAAATGTCATTAAAATAGTTAATATTACTAGTTGCCCATTTGTTTAAGGAGTAAACTTTGGAGCGCATTTTGATCTTAGACGACGATAAAAATCAATTAAAATACTTAGAAAATTTATTAAGAAATTATTTTGAGTGTGTTGTTTTTTATAATCCGATTGAAGCTATGAACTCATTTCGAGATAATAATTATCTTGGGGTGATAACTGACTTACATATGCCACTAATGAACGGGATTGAGTTCATAAAAAAGATTAGTCTATACAAAGAAGATCAATTTCCTATCGTTGTCTTTAGTGGGGATGTGACCAACCAATCGAAGATCGAGTGTTTAGAACTCGGCGTGCGTGATTATCTTCATTGTGGAATGGACGAAAAAGAAATCATTTTGCGAATCAGAAATAACTTTCACAAAAAAAACAAATTGAGCTACGAGAATATAGCTATTGATGAAAATGCAATGCAAGTATATTTTGAAGAGTCGTTGGTAGATGTTACTCAGATTGAATATAAGATTTTAACTTTTTTGTTGCGCCATAATGGCCAAGTTTCAAAGAAGAAGCTTTTAAATTTCATTTGGCCTTCGCGCTTTGTTTTGGATAAAACGCTTAATACCCATATGACTAACTTACGGGCCAAGATGAAGAGTTATAGCTATACACTTCTTACAACTAAAGAAGATGTTGTGGTCATTGCACCTTTGAATCTTAAAGAATCGATGGTTTCTTAAATTTTAGTTGTAAAACAAGGAGTCAAGAAATCTTGTCTATTAAGATTCACGCCTTAAGTTATTTAAAAAAAATAAAGATCTAAGCGCAGCTACGGTCGAGTCTCAGATTTCATCGCAATTTATCGATGCTCCTGTAAAGGATTAAATTATTCATCGACTTCCAATTCAGGTACGACTGGAGCCAATGGATCTTTTAGTTGTACTTTGGGAGAAGAGGTAACTTTTAAAATCGGAGACAGGGAAATTGGTTCAGCGCCTTGTGGTTCCAAGGTTTTTATTGATGATCTTGGAATAACGACAGCTAAAAAAGATGCTTGGGGAGCGGTCCTGCAAGCGTACTTGAGTGGGGGAAGCATTGAGCTGCCTTCTGCTGTAACGAGTGCAACAGGGGTGCCTGACTTAGCGGGAACCAACGATGCCGATGTCGCGATGGTTTTTTTTCAACAACTGGCTTTAGTCGCCCTGTAACTGTGTCTGTCGCAAACGCACGAATACATATCGATTCAGCTGTGACATCCAATTTATCCTTAAGTTCAAGTGTGACAGAAATGCTTAATGAATTAGCATGGTTTACAAGTGCAGACGGAAATACCACTGACCCAGATTCTGATCGCTATGATCGCAATGAAGATCTTCGTATTTTAAAAAATGAAAATACTGATTGTGAGGTCGATTTTTATATATCTCTTTATGCGAAAGAAGTGTCGGGGACAAAAAGATATTTTGTGTACCCATATAGTGAAGCGAGTGGAAGTCATCAGGGATTAAATGGAGCAGATGGTGTAATGGTTAAGGGTGATTATTTTTCTACCATATTTAACGTGACGGTTTTAGGTTATACATATGAAGGAAATATTTCACTTTATTTAGATACGACAAATCAAAAAGTTAAGGGAAGAATGAAGTATACAGTGTCTGATGGCTCAGAGACAGAATCTTGTACAGCTGTAATTAACGAGAGTGTGGATGCTGACTAATATTAATTAAAAAGCATTTTTTAAAGAGCGAAGCTTCGGCTTCGCTTTTTTTTGAGTTGTAATCAGAAAAGAAATCTTGTCTTTCAATTCCTTAAAAAAATCTTAATATTGATTTAAATAATTATTCGATCATGGAGGATATAATGTCGAAATTTAAATTAGCATTAGGGCTATGTGTATTTAGTTCTGTGGTTAGCGCAAACAGCATTCAATCATTAACGCATTTTCAAAAAGCAAATGAATTTATGTATGATACAACCCTTGGGTTTACGTCGTCAGATACGAGTTTAACATCTAGTGAAACTGGGACAACAAGAACTTCAAAGTATGAAGACTCTCTTGCTCTATGGAATCATCGATTTTCTTATGGTTTAAGTGATAGCTTAAATTTTGGAGTTGGCATAAACTATTTTTTATCAAATAAATCAAAACAAACTGCGAAGACTGTAAATTCTACAGTTTACACGGCGTCATCTACGCCAGGGGCTAATACATTTAGTAATTTTGAAGGTAATTCAAATGGCATGGGTGATATCGATCTTCATGCAAATTATAGAGTTTTATCTGGGGATATGAATTTTGATTTATTATCAACGCTGACACTTTCTTTAGGAGATGCTGAAAGAGGATCAACTACAGAAAATTTTGATGATTCTGCTTATGTAAATACTGAAGGCAATGCAAAAAGCGGAGGTCATAGTTTAGAAGTAAATGGAAAGATGTCT
>CAYWBR010000088.1:0-10712 GCA_964456675.1 uncultured Bacteriovorax sp.
TTGCAATGTTGTTTTTAATGTATTGATTGCTGTCGTGATTGCTTGAATATCTTCGAGGTCTGTTCCGGCGGCATCAGCAATAACCAATGGTAGCAATTCAATTAAATTATTAAATAGTACCACCCCTTGGCATAATCTCTGTTTTCTAAGCGTTGCATCTGCAACAATTAATTCAGGATGGCCACCATTAGTAGAAAGACATACTCCGGTCACAGCTCCTGTACCCGCTCCTGGCTGGACAAGAACATCAGCATTACTATAGTTTGTAAAACATGTATTAGTACCACTACCTCCGCCTTTATCGGCGGAGCTATTTCCATCGCCATAGTACCTTATAAATTTTCCTAGTTGAGTCATGATCAAATAAACGGCAAATGAGTTTACATCACCGTTGTCGGAACCATAGATGCTTAATCTTTCTGCAAACGTTGGCTCTGTTGTTCTTGAAATCGCTCCACCAGCATAGAGCAATATATCAATCGCTGTTTGAATATCGCCAACATTTGAATCTTCATCAAAAGAATCGTCAATTGTATCATCAGACAAAGTATATAGGGTCATGCCCCCAAGAGTTGAAGCTGTGGTTGAAGGTAATCCTACGGTATCACTGGTGGTTTTAATTATATCCGTTCCAAAAAATGTCACTGATGAATAACTTGCTCGACATGCATAAGCAGAAGCAAGGGAAACTATATAGCGTGCATTAGCTGTCTGCCGCCCTAAGCCCTCAAGCAAACTAATAGCTTCACTACATTTTCTTGTCGTTAATAAAGTGTTAGCACGATCAATTGAATCATTAATTTTTTCTTCAGTAGACTTGCCACAACTAACCACTGCGAACATAGATATGAATAACAGTATTTTTCTCATTACTACCCATCCTGTATTTATTATGGCAAAAATACGAATGTTTTGCAGGAAAGGGCAAAATCCCCCTAGTTTACGAGAACAAATTAACCGTAAATGCTAGAGATAATAAGAAGTTTTATTCGTTCAATAAATAGGCCATAAGCTTACTCATTGCTTCGCTAAAGGCTTCCTTGTGGAGCACTAAACTTAAACGTGCAGAATTTGGTAAACCAAAATCTGTTCCCGGTACAATAACCACCCCTGTAACATTTAATATATCTTCACAAATCTGAACGGAATAGTCTGCTATATTATTTTCTAACTGAGGGTTATTGGCATATCTTCTGTAAATTGGAGTTTGGGTAAAATCAATCATAAAATACAAGGCTGAAATGGGCTGATACCAGCACTTCATGAGATTAAATTCTTTCATTTTTTCTCTAATAACAATTGAGTTATCACGTAAATGATTCTTAACAGGAATTAAAAAATCCTGTGCATTGTCGAAATCAAAATCAAGCATCGCTCTTTGCACCAACGAATTAGGTGAGCTGGTTAATTGGCCTTGGAGATTTTCTAGTGCCTTGGCCAATTCCCTAGGGGCAACACAATAGCCGACTCTTAAACCTGTACTTGCAAATGCCTTTGAAATTCCATCTACTATTACTGTGCGAGACAATAACTCTGGTCTTTTTTGATAAAAGTATGTTGGTTTCGGGTCGTAATAGCATACATCAAAATATATTTCATCTGATATTATTGCCACTTCGGGATACTCTACCATTAGCTCTGCAAACTCACTCATCCATTCATCCGAATAATGAATACCTGCAGGGTTATTTGGGCTATTTATTATAATTGCTTTTGTCCTAGACGAAATAACTCTTTTTAAATCAGTCAAACTAGGAGTAAAAACATCATAAATATTTGACTGAACTGTAATCGGAACACCTCTACAAAATTTAATCATTTCAGGATATGAAATCCAATAAGGACTGAAAATAACTACCTCATCTCCTGGGTCAATGAGCGCACCTAAAATATTAGATATGGAATGTTTTGCACCGTTTGAAATGACACAATCAAAATCCACTCCCTGCGCCTGAAAAGAAATTCCTCGAGAATGCTCTATATGTTTAAGTAATTTTTTTCGTAATTCCAAGAATCCGGAGACGGGGCTATATTGATAACTTTTTAAAAAATCTAGTTCAGACCTAAGAGAATCTATAAATGTTAAAGGAGGTCGAAAAGGCAATTGACCGGCAGTTAAATTATAAATCTGTATGCCTTGTTCCTGTAGTTCTAATGCTTTTGAATTGAGCTTTAGCGTAACACTTTCTGGAATTCCTTTGACTCGCGAACTTAATTTCATAATTACCTCTAGATGAATTTATTATCACACCTTAAGGAATTTCTGTCATTAATACAAAAGCATCTCCATGAGAAAATTCACGATAAACTGACAGACCTGATAGTAGTTTATCTTTCTCTGGACCTTTGATGGAGTCAGATTCAATCCAAATGACTCCTTTAAAAGAAAAATCTTTTAGTATATTAATTAAATCAATATACGTTTGGTGGTTTTCATAGGGGGGATCAATAAACACTACTGACTCACTCTCTATATTTTTTAATCGTAGTTCATTGAGTATGTGCGGAAGAGCTTTTTCCGCCGATTGGTTCACTAGGCTATAATTTTTGGAAACTTGATACTTCTGCTCAACATTACAGATGTTTAATTTTAAAATTTCAAATACTTTTCTGTGAGATTCAGAAAAATAAACGGCCTCTGCGCCTCTTGACCAAGCTTCAATCCCCATGGAACCGGTACCTGCACACACGTCGACAAAATTAAAACCCTCAAAGTCTTGATAGGCATCGAAGATTCTTCTTTTTAGTAAAATTTGTGTAGGCCTGATTATATCTCCATGAGGAGACTCTAGGTAAAAACCACGCGCAATTCCACCTAAAATTTTAAGCGACATTCTTTTTTGATTTAACTTCAGCTAATGGAATTTGAAACTTCACTCCATTATTCATTTCTACAATGCAGCCATTTTCTTCTGTCATTTGTACTTCCACGCCAGAAAATGAAAGGGTCACTCCTTTATCTCCATTGACGTTTAAGCGAACTTCTCCCTCTCCAATTTTAAATTTCATAGAGAGTGACATATTTCCTTCACACGCTAAACTTACCGGAGAGGTTCCTAATTCTTTTTCTTTATGTGAAACTGAAGAAGTTACATGAGAATTAATATCAATTACATTATCATCCAGCGTTGATTCACTGGTCTCATGATGAAATTCTGTTTCAATATTCTCAACAGATCCTAATATTTCGTCTGCTTCTAATAGGTCTGAATCGATCGCGTTTTCGCTATAATCAAAATTATCGTCTGAAACGGCAGAATCCGTGGTTGTGCTTAAATCAATATTGCCTAAATTATTATCAACTGAGTTTCCTTCAAGAACAGCATTCATCTCTTCTTCAATTTGTTTTTGTAAGTCTGTTTTTTCAACTAAATCGGGCGAAATTTTTAAGGCCTCAGCGCTTTGTTCAGGTTCGCTGCTTATTGGAGCCGTTTCTACGAATTCTTTTTCAAGGGATTCAATTTCGTTCATTATATCCTGAAGCTCAGCGTCATTAAATCCCATTTCTTCAGTTTTCGTATCATTCTCAGTTTTAATATCGCTCATATTTGCCCCTAAATAGCGTTTTTAACCTAAGGCGTTATCGGTCACTTGCACTATATCCTTAAGATCTTTCACCTAATTTTCTCATACTTATCCTAAACATTTGAAAAGACAGCTAAAAGTGAGAATTATTTCGTATTTTTCCCATGACAAAAGCTGTGCGTTTGATAGAGAATTTTAAACTCGAAATCTTAGTTGATTAAATTAGGTGCTTTTAAGGACTAAAAGTTGAATTCTCGCGTTGGATTTAGGGCCTCAAGATGGCTCACACATTCACAAGAAGCAAGCGCTTTGGAAAAAAACAATTCAGTGCAAACTGAAATTGATTTTTTATCTTCCACGTTTAAGCCTAGCGAATTTTTTATTCCGGGATGGAAAGGTGAAGGACTAATATCTAGTTCGGCCATTCAAATTAAAACTACAATCAACAATTTAACAATCGATGCACTTTCTCATTATAAAACATTTAACCAATCAAATCGTACGCTAAAACTCTATGTTTATAATGAGTTTCAAGTATATGCTCAGTTTAAAAATCTAGAACTTAAAAACCTAAAAAATTTCAATGATTTTTGGTTTCATTTTCAAGACCACACTTCACCATACCGTGAAGAATTAGAAAATTTTTCAAAAGTATATTGCTTCAGGGCAGTTGCCATATACCTGTTTCGCATTAAATTTCTTCTCGATTTAGCTCGAGAATTGAACTTAAAGGTAATAGACGAAAACTTAATTAACCCACTTTCTTTTTTAGGTAAAATTTTTAAAAAAGACAGTTCTACTGAACTTAACTGCGAATGTTTGAGCTCAAATCAATATAGCTGGTATAGACCTAGCTTTGAATACAAACAAGAAGTAGTAAAACTAAGTGATGTTTTTCAAAATATTACACTTACCGAATTAATAAAAATTTTTTCAACTACGGAAACAGACCGCATCTATTCACTTTCTAATTACAGCCATTCGCTCTCCCACGTGGCTTTGGGTCAACTGATCAATGAGTTATCTATTAAGCTACCCAAATGGCTGAACCCTGTTAAAGATAAAAATTCATCTCCTTTTTCTGCCCATATAAAAAGTAAAAACATTAAAACATTAAATACCCTATTTTCTGGCAACAACATTTCATCCTTAGCTCTCTCGCACTGGTTGGCGCAAGATCGCAATATGAAAGAGCATTGGGATCATTTAATATGCCCGGATTTCAAAGGTAATGAGTTCACTGAAGGAATTTATTTTAAAATTTGCCAGGAATTACAATTTTTAAGCTTTTTATCAAAAATTGCCTCCGAGCAAAATTACGAAACGGTGCCTTTTATTTGTCGAATAATGAAGGAAAAATATCACGCCAATGAAGAATATATACAAGCTTCCTTTTTACAAGAAGCAATTGGTCACCAAGAAATCATGTACGACAGAATCGTTTTAAATTTAACTGATTTACCTAAGACGAATCCACATTTTTATGTAATCCAGCAAATTACAAATTTACGATCTTCACTCAAAACTTCAGGGCACATTATCCTTTTAACCAATCAAAAACTTTTTGTTCCTTCCCAGAATGAAAAAGTTGAGCAGCTATTAAAAGACTTCAAAATTGAATGCCAATTCAATTTTGAAGATCTCAAAGGTAAGGGCGAACTGGCTCAATATCTATTTGTCTTAACAAAGCGCCATGCTGCTAAAGTTGAACAAAATAAATTAACTTTCCAAGCACCTCGCGAACAAAAGGAATCTTGTCACAGCTTTATTTTCAGTGGTGAATTATCTCGATTTAATAAAATGCATTCTTTTGTTGATGAATTAAAACAATTTTTAATCCAAAAATCTTCTCAGGCATCCACTTTTTATCAAAAAAATGTTGATGATAAATTGAGTTTTGAGTACCACATTGATGCAATTATTGAAGGCAAGCTACTCAGCTCTTCAACAAAAGAAACCATGCCCAAACTCCATTCAAATTTTTTCAAAAATTTATACCATTCTTGTATTGGACTTGAAAATTTTTTCCATATAGACCAAATTGATCCTCAATTACATCACGGGAACTCTCCTCATTTACCCAATGAACTTCTCGGCTTAAAAACAATAAAACAAAAACATCCTTTAATACTTATTGTAAATGCAAGCTCTGCGACGAACATCAAAATAGAATTACTTGATGCAAGTTTATATGAAGCCAAGTTAAACCAATATGGCTCTGCCTACTATAGCTATTTTGGATTAACAGAAAAAATTAAAGATATAAATTTAAATGTTTTTAGGGAATATTTTCAATCTCGCATTGGTCACCAAGTAATACAATTACAATTAAGCGATGTTCAATCAAAACTTAAAGCGAAGTTAAAATCTCTTTTAATTCCTAAGTTTTTTTTACAAACGAATTTTATCTCTACCCATGATCTAGGATTTCTTGATTTTTTTATTTCTGATAAAAGTGCGTTGTTAAGTTATTCACCAAAAGATCTCGAATTATATTTTAGTCGTGCTATTCAAAAATCTGAATTACATCAAAAGGAATATGCTTGGCACATTTTAGGTTTATTATCATTTTTCAATGTAAATATATCTAACTTAGTGACTGATGGTTTTGGAAATTTTCCAAACAGATTGAATTTTAATAATCCTTTAATTCTAGAACCCTTGTTAAAACTTAAAACTTCAACAATTTACCCCAAAAATAATGATGTCTACTTAGAGTTTTTAATTTCTTCTCCAAATGAGCTTCATAATCAACTAACAAGTTTAGTCCAAAAAACTGAAAACGATGAAACGGCGACCTTAACATTAAAATATGGCAATAAAGATATTTTGGTGCTTCACTCTAAGGCTTCTATGATTGGATTTTTAAAATTTATTTTAGAGTCAGCTTTAGGACATAAAATTTCTGATATAATTACAACTGTCCAAATCCCGGATCTAAATGAATTAGATAATATAATTAAAAATTATTCAGGACTTGAGGAAACATTCCTAGATTTAAAAAATAAAACTGAACAGCATATAGAAAAACTCTTAAACGCCTCAATTAATTCTCAATTGTAATAAAAAATAATTACTGGTTAATTAAATTCAGAATCTCTTTTTTCGTTCCAACTTTAACATCAATTAATTTAGCGTTCGAAGTAATCATACTAGCATCGACACTTCTAAATACGAGCTTTACTATTTCCCCAACTCTCTCTGATTTATTATTAAGAATTGTATCAAACTGAACCTTTCCGCCATGTTCTTTCATAAAGGTTTCGCATATAGTGAGCCCAATATTTGACTCATCAAGATTTGATTCATCGTTATCTATAAGATTTTTACTTTGTAATGTACCTGTATTAATGACGTCGAGAACAATATTGGAGCCCAATTTAATTCCATTAATTGTTAATTTTCTTTTAATCTTGTCATCTAAAGCTTCAAGTGAAGCGAGCGCATTATTGAAAACTTGAAAAAGAACTTGCTCTAATTCTTCCGTTGAAAATTGTACATTTAATGAAGCATCCATATTTAATTCAACTGCAATACCACTTTTAAAGACTCGTGCAGAAACTAGATCAAAAATTTTTTCAACTGCACTTTCTAAATTAACCGAACTTGACGGCTCTTGATTTCTTTCCATCTGATTAAAATTTTGTTGTGCTCGATCCTTAAGTTCCATTGTTTCATTAACCAGGTTACCAACTGAAATGGTTCCTTCCGCGGATCGAACCATCGAAGGATCCTCCCAGGCCAAATCAATTTTTTGCCTAGTTATTTCATCACTCTCTTTTGGAATTATCATCTGTAAAGTCTTTGTTAATGAAGCTTTACTTCCAATTGCGCCTAAATTTTCAATTTTATTTTTCGAGAGATTTGAATTTTCCATTAAACGATTAAAAAGCTTTGAACAATAATGTAATTCATTGTTTTGTAGAGAGTTATTTAAAATATCGACAGTTCGCTCGTTATTTAAAACTGCATAATCAAAAAGTTCAGACTGTGCTTCTAGTTCAAATCGATTATTAACTAAACGACGCTTGGTCTGTCTGAAAAGCTCTATTAAGACTGAGACGCAAAGCAGTCCCATCAACGATGTAAACGCTAGTTTCAAAACATCGTTTGCTTGATTGAGACTGGCTTTCAAGGCGTCTGTTCCCTCAAAAACATCATCTTTTAATATCTCAATTTTTTCAAATCGCTCTGATGGATTTGATTGAGTTTTTGTTTTCCCAGTGAATGCATTTCCACCTACTGATAAGATTTCCTCATGAAACCAATGAATACTAGATGCAAGAGTTGTAAATTTTTTTAATGTTGCTCCGTCTACTTTTTTTAGAATATCCTCTGCAGCAATCAACCCTTCGGCCATGCACTCTTCAGTTAAATTTTGAAAATTTTGTGTTAAATAAACGGAACTTTGATCATTAATTATTTTTGCCGTAAATGTCTGATTTACACGCTGAAAACAGGTGCCAACACCACCTTCAAAATTAAGTACTTTTTGGTACATTTTTGTATTTTCAGAGATCAAAAAACCAGTACCAACAACTGTACCTAAAAGAACCAATTGTAAGGTGTATTCTTTTGCATATGCAGCTATTTTTAATATATTCATAACACTCCAAAAATAAGGCGGATTACCTCCCCTATATTCTAACTTCCCTATGATTTTGGACAACTTCAGGCAAATTTTCCCTAGATGTTTTACAAGGTAAGGTGGCAAAGAAATTTTAGATAAGATACAATGTCCATATGAGTGGAAAAGTTAAAAAATCAACTAATTATACGACGATATCGTCATATCAATACCTTAGAGTATTCCCCCTAGTTATTCTCTTCCACTTGGGGCTATTATCAATCTCGTTGGTGCCAAAAATAGAATTTGAATTACCTATAAAAAATGCGGACAGAACTATTCGATTAGATCAATTTGCTTTAAAAAAAGATGACCTTAAACCTAAGGTATTTACAACTTCTCCTGGTACTAAAAAAATAAGCTCTGTTTCTAAACCTAACAACATACTGGATCTGAAAAATTTGCAGATTAATAATGCTACTGAATTTGATCCAAATTTAGTAACAAAAGGCCAAACAATATCTGATAGTGTAAGTGAAATTAGAGCTTCTGACTTAAAACCGAACGACAACAAAACAGGTATTACTTTACTTGAAAAAAATACAGCAAAAGAAATGCTTTTACGTCACCGAAAGCGCCTTAGGACACCTGAAATTCAAATGGACCAGGAGTCAAAGCTAAATCGAATCAATAGTCAGATTGGCAGCAGTATCCCAGGGCAATTGAGTGATTTTAATTTCAGTATTGTTCCAAACTCAAAATTATCAAAAGAAGACTTGAATTCAATAGAAAAAAAATTTTATGCGTTTAATGTTCGTTTAAGTGACAAATATAGTAGTGCCATTTCGTCTCAAATTTTACGAGGACTACAAATAAGACCCCAACTTAAAAACTCACTGATAGAAAAGCATATTCTTCAAGCAAAAATTGTCTATGATAAAAATGGTGAGATAGTACTAACAAAAATTATTCGATCATCTGATTACAAAGAAGTTCACTTAACGTTTGAAGACATTTTGGCAAATTTTGGATTACCAAATGTCCCAAAAGAACTATTGGACGAAAATGAACAATTCACAGTATATTTTACTTTAGTAATAAATTAAGTAAGGTGTAACTAATACCTGCAACCAAAAAAGCCTTTAATATAATTTTTTTATTATTCAATATGCTTTCTATATCTTTCACGACGTATTTTATTCTATCTAGGTACTTCATTTTCTTGTTCAAATTTGGAACAACACCTAAATTTTTGAATAAATTTTTTATTTCTACTTGATATTCATTTTTCAATTCAGAATTTGCTCGCGGCTTAGGAATAAAAAAATCTAGCCGGACTAAGGATTTTTCAACTTCTTTTAATTTTTTTTGGCATACACTACATGACTTAGAGTGATTTTTGAAAAATTGAATTCTGGGGTCGTTTAAATTTGCATCTAATGTTTGAATGATCTTTCTAGCATGTATGCAATTATTTATGCCACTGTTTTTTAATTCAATTCTATTCTTAAGGGAAATATCCACTTTAAATTAACCCCTGAAGGTCTGTTTCATTTATTAACTCTTTACACAGCTTTGTTCTCGCACGAGACAATAAAGCCACTAATTCATCATGGGCCAAATTTGTAATAAAACAAATTAATTCATTATTAATTTTAAATTTGTGCCTTAAAAAAATTACCGCTCTTTCATCAAAATCTAATTGATAAAAAGGATCTAAACTATTCAAGTCAACTGATGATTTGATTTGATGAAATCGTTTCTTGGCAATGTCATATATTGACTTACAAATTAAATGTTTGATCTCTGTTAAGAGTATTTCATTTCTTATAGATTCACTCAAAATTTTCTCTAAGCTAGATTTTTTATCTATTATAAAATTGGCAATCGAATCGATTATCAATTGGCTTGCTTGCAGATCATCAGGAATCAAGATGTATGAGAAGCTATAAAGGTCGGGATGTAAATTTATGAGATATTTCTCAAATTCTTCAATTTTCACCTTAATATTGTATCTGATTTTTATGAATTAATACAATCCCGTTCCTTCTTACCACTTCTAACCAATCTATCTTGACAATTATGCCTTTTCAGGAGCTTAGCCTCTATCGCAAACCTTTTTCATCCACTAATTAAGTTTTTCTCAAACTATTCCGATAGGATATTAGGTTTTAAGGAGCTACTACATGAAAAAATCATTATATTTTATTTTAATCACTCTTTTTATTTTTGGGTCATGTACCAAAAAATCGACAGTGACCAAAACGACAAGTACGGGCTCGAGTACGATTGACAGTGGCGGAAGTAGTGGTAGTGGAAGTAGTGGTTCAGTTGGTTCAAATGATTCGCAAGAATGTGGAGTGAAAACAGGTAACGATGAAATCGACGATCAATGTTACTATACAGTCAGTCCAGATTTAATTGCTCACGGTAATCCTATTTCTGGTACATTCTACTATCATACCTCGTTACATGCGACAGAAATTCCTCAGGCAAGATTCAACTCCGATCAAAAATTCCAAATTCGAATAATGCCTAAAATGGCTTCTCAATCACAACAGACGACAGGAAGGACACCATATCGAACTTGATGGATCCCAACGTTTTAAATCATTTTTAC
>CAYWBR010000089.1:0-10677 GCA_964456675.1 uncultured Bacteriovorax sp.
ACCGTATCTGAGTTTCCAGTAATATAAAAATCTAAAATTCCATCGTTGTTTATGTCACCAGAATCGATAGACATTGTCTCTGTAGGCGTTTTGGTGATGCCAAAATTTTTAGAAGAAATTTTTTCATTTCTATTGGCAGAGAGTGAGAAAAATTCATCTGCTACGTTAAAGTCATTACTTGAAAATAAATGCGGAGTTGAGAAGTTATCAAAAGAAGTAAAAATTGAAGTTAGAGTAGAGCTTCCCAACTTATCGCCAATAACCTGATGACTAAAGCCCTCCTTATTATTATGAATTAAATAATTCGTTGCGCTTTCGTTAGGAAGAGTTTGTAGATATCCAAAAAAGAAATTTCCAAGGAAAAAATCCAAGCGACCAGTTTTTCTTGTATCTGAAAAGCTCATGCTTGTCGTGATGGAGTTATGTGGGTGAGGTAATGATTTCAAGTTGACTTCAGTCATTGTCTGGAAATATTTTTGATCATTCTCTAAAATAAGAGGGCCATGTTCAAGTGTACTAAATATTAAATCAAGAAAGCCTGAATTTTTAGTATCAACAAGAGATACTAAAATGGTATTGTATTTTTCAAAAGCGGAATTTAGTTTTAGTTTTCTAAATGTTCCATTTCGATTATTAATAAAAATTTGTGGGCCATTTTTAGTAGCATAGACAATGTCTGCAAAGCCATCACGGTCAATATCTCCGGAAGCGATTCCCCTGCCATAAGTGATGGGCTCAAAAAGTTCATCATAGGAAAATGTTTGCTCAGGTGTAAGACCAATATATTTGGCCTCTAATTTTTTAAATCTAGCTGAATCAGAGTTTAATGTTTGATTAAATTTAGATTCATAGAGATTGATTTTATCATCACGAAATATTAAATTCCACTTTGAAGGGGCCATCGTTGGCCCATTCGGCAATGAAGCTACCGTTTCTAGTTTCGTACTATGAGTAAGGTTGTTTGAAACCAAAAATTCGTTACTAAATTTAAGTAAATCATTTTTCAATGAATTTTTGCGAAGAAAGTTGGTGGTATACCCAGAGGCAACACCAAGTATTACTACAACGATGAAAATAATTGCTGAAAGTTTTTTAGAAATATCTTTATGAACCATAAACATTGCATAAATGCTATAGCTTCCTAGTGTGAAAAGTAATACAGACACTAAGCCTGGATGAAATCCCATTGTATATAAGTTTTGAGCGACCAAGATATCAACAGCAATAGGCAAAGGCAGAAGAGTTGCGATTATAGAAACGATAAGTACTGTTGTAAAATTAAACGAATTAAAACTGATGATATATTCTAGTGGAATGGAGTGAATAATTAGAGCAGCAAGGAGCCCTGCAAGTAACATTAGTGGAACGGCCGAAATGACAACTAGGTAAAGATTTTTTAAAAACTGCATGACAACATCTCTGCTTGCTAAAAGCCAAGTTTGAGTCTCTTTAATTTCGTCATTTATCGAATTGCACTCAGTAGTTGTTGATTGTTTCTGTTTTGTGCCGAAGTAATTAAGGGCCGGAACACCAAGGCCAACTAAAAGCAAGGTAAAAAATATTTTTGGAATGATAATATCTATTGGAAAAATTGTAAAAATCATTCCTAAAATGACGACATTGAGGGTGGGAGAAGTAAATAGAACATTGAGCGCCAAAGGTAATGAGCCAGCAGTTTTGTATAGAGTACTTGCCACAGGGGCTGCACAGTTAACACATAGGCCCAGTGGTGATCCAATAAAAATACCGAGTAGGTAGTTTTTGATTGATTCAATTAGTGAATTTGAGCTAGCTTTTTTTAGCTTGAGGTCTTTTGCAATGGACATAAGGAGAGCTGAAACAACCAACCCAAACACCATACCTCTCCAATTTGATTCATACCAATTCACAGTTGTTTTTAAAACTTTTGATAAATAGGGATCAGTCAACCCATACTTGATAAAAGGACGCAAGGTAAGAATGTCGAAAGTTGGAGCTTCTCCAAGCATCCCCGCCTTCCCATGAAGGGCCGGGTACCTTGAAATAGTCCAAAAAGTTCCAGCTATGATTGTCAACAATAGATAATTCAAAATGTTCTTTTTTGAGCTTGGCATTTATTTATCCTTGAATGAGTTAGAAATATTTTATTACCAATGAGATATAAGTCAATTTATTAAATTTAGTTCCACAAGGTGGAGTTTGACAAAAATTTGATTTTTGGAGATAGTTTTATAATCAAATATGAAAGATAACAAAGCAAATACATTTTGGGATTTAGAAGAGTTTGGCTTTGAAAGAAAAAAAGTAATCAAAAACAGTCAAACACAACATTTTCAAAACATATTTGAAGCAAGGTTTACTGAACATTTGCCATTTACTAAAAATACAGTTCACTCTGTGTATTTATCAGATCCTTTTCTCTCTGCATTTGAAGACAAGTTAAATTCAAATCCGATTAAAAGTAAAATTAGATTAAGAACCTACAACGATTCAAACATCTTTTGGCTTGAGGAAAAAGCTTTTATCTATGGTCAAAGATTAAAAAGAAGGAAAAAATTTAATTGCGAAATTGATTTAAATAATTTGAAAATGTCAGAAATAGAATCTCCATATATCAACTATGTTCCTACTATCCATCTAAGTTATACTAGAAAAAGATATATAGACAAAAGAACAAATGTTCGAGTTAACGTAGATACTAATATCCAAGTGGTAAGTGCAAATAGATTACTATTTCCTTATGAGGGCCCTGTGAAATTTGATCTTTCAGTGATCGAATTTAAATCAGATAATTTAAAAAATCTTACTGCAATGATTTCTTCACTTGGCATTGGAAGCACAGACGGCTTTTCAAAATATATTTTAGGATTGCAGCAAATTAAAAAGAAACAACATAGGATAAGTTATGAATCAGTTAATGAATTTCTTTCAACAGATGGGTATTGAGACTAACCTTACAACTCTGTCGTTTTTTAGTATCTTGTTAGTATCTCTGTCTTCGTCGTTTATTCTTGCTGCTATTTATTCTTTTGTTGGCGAAAAAACGGCCCTTTCAGATAATGGAATCTTTCGAGTAATTCCAAGTCTTGCTTTGGCAATGACTGCAATTTTTTGTATTTTACAATTTTCAGTTCCGCTTTCGTTGGGACTACTTGGTTCACTATCAATTGTGAGATATAGAAATCCAATTAAAAATCCCGTCGATATTGGCTTTATTTTGCTTACCATTGCAATCTCGCTCCTGTCGGCCACATCTAATTTTATATTTATTTTAATTTTATTAGTTTTCACTTTTATAATAGGTGTTATTTGGCTAAAGCCAAAAATCATAGGAAAGTATTTAAATAAGTCGTATAAAATTATGCTCACATTAAAAATTACTAAAAAAGTATTTTTGGAGAATGAGAAAAATTTTAAGGTAGGTTTAAATAAAGTTTTTTTCCAGACTGTTGTGTTACAGTCCATTTCAGAGGAAGGTGATTTTCTTCATATATGCTATAGCGGAATAGGAAATGAAGAAATAAGTTATAGTGCAATCAAGGAAATATTCCCAAATGATTGTGATGTAAATATGTACTATGAATATTAATTATAAATCACTTGCAATTTTAGTTTCATTTTTCACCTTAACTTTTGTCCTTGTTTTGATTACTGGTGGTGATGTTAAAATAAATCCAACAAGTACAGAATACCAAATACCAATTAAAGAGATTTCATATTCGCCAGGTGAGCACAAAATAACGGAAGATGTTGTAATCAAAGAAGATGAGGTTTTAACGATCAATCCAGGTACTAAGTTATACTTTACAAAAGGAAAAAAAATAATTGCCCATGGAGGTCTCGTTGTAAAGGGGAGCAACCAAGCTCCAGTCATTTTTGATTCTGTGGACAGTGAAGGATGGGGAGGGGTTGAGATAAGTGCCAGTGAACCAGACATTGATTTTTTAAATTTTTCTTTTACTCAGAGAAGTTTAGAAGGGATAAGTTTAATGGTAAAAAACTTAATTTTAGAGCGAGAGAAGCTAAAGGGAGAATATTTTCAAACTAGAATCGAAAATGTTATTTTTAGAAATATTAGAAATGAAAATGGAAGCGCGCTTAAAATAAAAAATTCAAATGCATTTTTTGATTCTGTGATTGTTGATACAGTATCATCGTTTGGGATAGAGGCAATGAGTTCTGCCTTAGTCGCAAAGAATATTAAGATGGATATATGTCGAAGTGTGAATTTTGTTGATGCAGATGATTCATTGCTTTTTATCTCAAATAGCAGTTTTAAAAGAAGTTGTGATCTAAAACAAAAGGAAAGTCTGGGAGAAATTTTTGGAGAAGGAATTGGACTTAAAGCAAGTAAGCTAATAATTTCTAATTCAAAAATTATGGATACAGATGATGATGCCATCGAGCTAGACAAGTTTTCATTGGCGCTGAGTTATAAGAATTATTTTTACGATATTGGTGATAGTAGTATCGATGCAAGTGGAAATAGCTTTGTGGTCTCACTGAGTGATCATTTCGCGAGCAAGAGACAGCATGTTTCTTTAACTAATTCCACTGGATTAGTGAGTAAGGCGGTCTTTAGCAAAAATAATTTTGCATGTGTATTGCTTAGAAATCAGTCCGAAGGATTTTTGTTTGAATCTGCTTGCCTGGGAAATTTTGATACGGAGTTTTTTTTCGATGTGCGAGAGTGCTTTAAGCACAAAGGTCAATGTCTAGGAAGTGCAGAAGATTATAATAGACTAGGAAAATATATTTATAACTTAAACCCCAAATGGAATAAAATTACGTTAGATGATATGATTTCTTACGGGGGAGAATATAAAGATTTCATGCTAAATTATCCAAAAAATGCAGAAGGATATGAAGAGTATCGATCGTTTTTAAGCGAATTATATTCTAAATATTTCAATAGCTCTAAAATTATAACAACCAATCCGGTTAAATATTTTTGGCATTATGATTTGAAAGAGATTGGAGAAAATGAAAATATACAAAAAGAAAAAATCAAAGATTTTATATCAAAAATAGAAGGTCCTTTAAATGAATAAAGTTTTTGTTTGGATAACAATTTTTTTTAATTCTCTCTTGTCGGGGCAAGAGTTAAGGTTAGAGTTAAAAAAAGAAGAATTAGACAAGTTTTATTCCATGAAAGAAGACTCCATTAAGCATTTTGGAGATGCAATTTTTTCAATCAATGGACGCTCTCATAGTGTTCGGTATAGTTCACATGGGAAAAGTGATTCATATAATATCAATAGAAAATCCTTTGAACTTAAATTTGAACAAATGGTAAAGATCAAAAATCTTATCGGCAAGAGAATGGTATTAAGTGGCAGTGCTGAAGATTACTTCATGGTGAATAATGCATTTTCACTGAAGGTTCTACAACGAATAGGATTGTCGGATGTTGATTTTAGCTATGGACTTATTGATTTGGGTTCTAAGGGTAAAAAATTGTTTATCATGGCCACTGATCCAGTTGAAAGTATGTTGAGAAAAAACAAGGAGATCGTTGCCGTTTTTAGAACCGACTACAATGGAAAGCTCAGGAAGAAAATAGCAGTGGAAAATATTTCTGCAAATAGTGTAAATGTAGAAGACCTGCTGATAAACAAATTGAAAAATGTTAAAAATGAAAAAGAAATAGAACAAATAATTAATGTTGACCAGTTGCTTAAGTGGATTGCCATTAATCGAATTTTAAGAAATTGTGATTATGAAGATGAGTTATTTTTTGGAGTTGTTAACAATACTTTTACAGGACAAGTAAAAATAGCATATTTACAAGGTTGGGATTATGAGCAAATTGCATGTTCGCGTCCAAATGGTGAGTCGAAATTTGATAATGCAGATTTATTCTTTGGAGAACAATCATTTTGGGTTAATTTGGTTAAAAAACATCATTTTTTACAGCAACGCTATCAAAATGTTTTATCTAAGATAATATTTTCAGAATTAACTTCTAAGAAAATAGACTTATTAATTTCTGAAATAAAAAAAGATTTGAAAGATAGCATTGGCAAAGAAATTATTTTAAATAATGTGTCGCTCTCATTGGTCTTAAGTTATTTAGATTATTTAGGTGAAATAACTAAAATTGAAGTAAGAGAAATTTTAAAAACGATATGGAAGTCAAATGTTTAAGGCCATTTGGGTTTTGTCAATTATTATACTTGCTACATTTGTGTTTAAGATCAGAACAAAGAATGCTGCTTTTAAACCAGTTTTTATAGATAAAAATCATATTGAGTTAAAATCCACGCTATCTTTTGAGAGTTTTCTGTCAAAAATAAAAAAAAGAGAAAGCATAAAAACGGAACTTTTGATAAATGGAGTTAGTTATATTTATCAAGTTAAATTGATAAGCAGTACTGCTGATGTTCCATTTAAAAATAATATAGAAAAGCATCCACCATTGCATTTTAGTGCTGTCTCAAAGATGGTGCCAGATCAATTTAAAAATTTTTCAATCAAACCAGTTTATGACAATGAATACTTTGAATCAAATTCAAATTTTTTAGCATCAAGGGTAGCCGATCTTGTATTGCGTGAATTTATGGTTCCTCATTTTAAATATTTTTGGGCCGAATTTCAATGGAATGATCATGATGCTGAGATTGTCCTAGGGAAGTCATATCAACAAAATAGTGAGTATCATTCGAAAACAACTGCAAATATCTATAGTGCAGAAGAAAATGTTAATACTTTAAAACTAGAAATGAATAAGCTTGAAACATTTCGTGAGTTAATTAGAACAACTGACAATTTGATTTATCTGATATTGCTGGCAGATACGGATAGTTTTTTTTCTGTTTCAAATTTTTATGTGGCAAATACCTTAGATAACAAGAGAACTTTAGTGCTCACAGATTTAGATTTTTCATTTTCATCATGCGAACTGATACAAACAAAAAAAGAAAGAAATGGCCGAAATAGTGGCTATTATTTTCGATCACTGCTTGATGGTGAATTTAATGGCCATTTTGATTCTTCAGAATTTTTAGATAAGGTTTACAATAAACGTCTAATGGTAAAAAAGTTCGAAGAAGTCGTTCATTTGAACCTAGAGAATGAAGTGAAAATACTTAGATCAATGTGTGAAAAATATTCGCAAAGAAGATTGTGCCAGCTTGGTGAAATTAGAAAGCACCAAGAGGAGATTGAAAAAGCAGTTGTATGCTCCAAAAAGCTACTTGATCGAATTGTGCTTAGATTAGTAGAAAACAATCTATAATTTTTTTATTTTATTTATGAGAGATTCAAGGTCAAGACCTAGACCTCTTAAAATTTCATCTTGCTCACCATATTTTTCAATAAATGTGTGTGGAATTGCAAAGGGATGATATGGGATGCAAAGCTTTTCTTGAATCATTATTTTGCTAAGTAAATTGTAAATTCCTCCTGGAAAAAAGGATTCTTCTAAACTAATGATTTGATTTGAGTTTGTAATAATTTCTTTAATAATATTTTCATCAAGAGGTTTAAGTGAGTGTAGATCAATAACTTGGATACTCTTTTCTGGAGAAAGTTCACTTGCAATTTTTAAAGCAAGGTGTGAAAAATATCCATTTGAAAAAATGGTAATTTCACTGCCTACTTTTAGTGTGAGTGGTTTGCCAAGTTCGACATTCAAGCGCGAAGTAATATCAGGGTAGTTATCTCTTGCAATTCGAATGTAACTTGGTCCATTTAGTTTGTTTATTTGAGGTAAGAGTTGGAGCATTTGCGATTTATCACAAGGAACAAATACTGACATATTTGGCAATGCCATCATAATATTAATATCTTCAAGAGTGGTGTGGGTTGGTCCCATGGGGCCATAAATAAATCCACCGCCATTTGCAAATAATTTTACGTTTAAATTTTCAAGGCAGAGATTAATTGCAATTTGTTCATAGCATCGCCGAGTTAAAAATGAGGCAATGGTATTAATATAAACAGTTTTTTTATTTAAAGCTAAGCCTGCGGCCATTCCAATAATGTTAGCTTCAGAAATTCCTTCCATGAAAAATTGCTGAGGAAGTGATTCTTTGAACTCTTGCAGAACTCCAAAACCTAAATCAGATCCAATAAATGTGATATTTGGATCAGATTTTGCCATTTCATAAATTTTTTTCAGTCCAGAACTACGCATGATTTTCAATTTCCCAAATGAGTTTATTTTTTAGATCAAGGCTCATCTCTCTAATGTGATGATATTTTAAATTTCCTTCAAGGGTTTTTGCACCAAGACCTTTTAGAGATTTGAGAATAATACATTTAGGTCCTTTTAAATTTCTTAAATTATTTAATTGAGTAAGGAGATCCTGTGGATTTTTAATCATATTAACTTCGACAGTATTAAATCCAAAACTTTTCCATTTCGCTTCAAGATTGTAAAGACCGCTGATTTCTTCTGTTTTTCCGTAAGATTGGTATTGGTTAAAATCAATTAATACCCAATAATTATCTAGTTGGTGCTTACTCGCACACATTGCTGCTTCCCAGACACTGCCCTCATTGCATTCACCGTCTCCAATTAGGGTGACAATTTTGGAGGTAGTATTTTTTAAAGCAAGTGCCATTCCAATGGCGACACTTGGGCCTAGACCTAGAGAACCTGTCGAGATTTCAATACCAGGAACTTTTCGTGATGGGTGACCACCTAGTATGGAGTGGTAAGTACAGAATGAATTTAGCTCTGCTTTTGTAATAAATCCAAGGTCTGACAATATTGTGTATATTGCTAAAGAGGCGTGACCTTTACTTAAAATAAAGCGATCGCGATCAGAGTGCCATTCTGGTGAGATTGACAAGAATTGATAGTATAAAGTCACAAGAGTTTCCACGACAGAAAAGCATGAAGGGATGTGGCCTTTTTGGGCACAATAAGCCACTTCAATAATTTGCTTTCTTATTTCTTTACTCTTTTGCCGCAAGAATTCTTGGTTGTTTGCTATACTCATATATTTTAAATATGATTAATGTTAGAATATTTTGGATCTATTTCATAGATAATATAAGGCTAAAGTGAATAATTTATTTACTCATATTGAGATTGAGATTAACCATAACTGCAATAAGGCGTGCAGTTATTGTCCGAACTCAGTTGCAAAGCGCATTGAAGAAGGTCAGATGTCTTTTCAGACTTTCAAAAATATTATTTCTCAATTGGAAGATATAAAATTTAATGGTGTAATGTCGTTTAGTTTTTATAGCGAGCCTACTTTAAATTCTAATCTTTCTAGTTTTATTTCTTTTGCAAAGTCAAAATTAAATATCAGAGTGGAATTGTATACTAATGGGACACTTCTAGATTGTGAAAAATTTATAAAACTAGAGAGTGCAGGGGTAGATGTATTTATTGTGACAAAACATGAACATACTCCAAATTATCTTTTTGATGAGACATGGAAGCATCTCCAGAAAGATCAAAAAAATAAAGTCAAATATCGTGATTATAGTGAAATCAATTTAACTAATCGAGGGGGAATTTTAAAGAATATAGAAAGCAAAGTAGATACAACTTTCTTAAAATGTTTAATTCCAAGCAAGATGCTAACGATTACAATTCAAGGAAATGTCATTCCTTGTTTTGAAGATTTTTTTCAATATAATCAAATGGGTAATATTAATCAATTACATTTAAGAGATATTTGGGAATCTGAAAAATATCTAAAATTTAGAGAAGAGTTGAACCAAGGTCTTAGACACCTTTATAAAGCATGTGATGGCTGCAATCGGTTAGAAGTTCTATGAAAAAGAAAATATTGATTACAGGAGCCGCTGGATTTGTTGGAACAATGCTAGTTGATAGCCTTATTCAAGATGGTCATTTTGTTGTTGCGTTTGATAATTTTTGGTTTGGAAATTATTTAATAAGTCACCCTCGACTAAGTATTGTGATAGGTGATTTGAGGAATTTTGATTTTGATTCAATTTTAAGAGATATCGATATTGTGATTCATTTGGCATGTATTTCGAATGATCCATCATATGAATTAGATGAAAAAATTTCTTATGATGTAAATTTTATTGGAAGCAAGCGTTTTATTGATGCTTGTCAACGATGTCGCATTAAAAAATTTATTTATGCAAGCTCATCTAGTGTCTATGGAATAAAAAACGAGCATGTTGTGCATGAGGAATTAGGACTTAATCCACTTACATTATATTCAAAATATAAAATGGAAATTGAAAATTATTTAAAAGAAAATTTTAAATATGATTTTGTTATTCTAAGACCTGCAACTATTTGTGGTTATTCACGTCGCTTGCGACTAGATGTAGTTGGTAATATTTTTACTTCGCAGGCATTTTTTAATAGAAAAATTACAGTACATGGGGGGAGTCAGGAGCGGCCTCAATTAAGTATGGGCGATATGATTAATTGTTATAAATATTTTGTGAATTTAGATATAAACTTTAATCGTGAAACATATAATGTTGGCGATCAAAATATCAAATTATTAGATCTCGCTAATCTAGTAATTTCAAAGATGGATTATGAAGTGCAGCTTGAAGTCTTGAGTATTATTGATCCAAGATCTTACCGTATCGATTCATCAAAAATTTTTTCTAAGACTGAATTCAAAATTCAATCATCAATTGATAAAGCGATTATGGAATTAATTGAAAATTTAAAGCGAATATCCCCAAACGACTGGCTTTCATCTAATTACTACAATGTTAAAAAAATGAAAGAGATATTAAGAT
>CAYWBR010000090.1:0-10147 GCA_964456675.1 uncultured Bacteriovorax sp.
ATTTTATCTGATCCAAGTCGATGTGTCCAAGTTTTTGGACCGGCAGGAACAAAGTGTTGATACCCGCAAAAAATTTGATGAAATTGCTGCTGATGCTATAAAGCTAAAAAATCCTGAGCATACGATTAAACAGTTGGGCAATACTATGAGCAATTGTGTAGCCTGCCATGCCGTTTACCGTTTTACAGAAACAGAATAAAAAAATAGCCCTACTTATACTAGTAGGGCCATTTTTAGGAACTTTAAGAAATCAAATTATTACTCATCTTTGTGTAGAACATCTCTCAAGCGATCTCTAAAAGCATTGTGACAATTCGTACAACTCACGATCATTTTACCATATTGTTTTGAAACTTCTTTCATGTCTCTATTTTGAGCTGCTACACCGATAGCAATTGCAGCGTTGTGTGCTTGAGTATCATACCACTTGAATCTAAGTACCTGTACTCCAAGTTCTGCTTTGATTTTTGCAAGATCAGCAGTTGGCTCTGGATGATTGCCAACCCAGGCGACAGCATCTTTAATCACTTCAAAATCATCATAAAGAATTCCTGCTAGAATCCCTTGAGCATGGCCACCCATTGTTGCCATTAATTCTTTAAGTCTTGGTTCTTCAGTATGACCAATTGTCGAAAATAGCATTGCAGTGATAAGAATAAATTTTTTCATAGCAGTCTCCTGTTGGTTTTATACAAGTGTATAAATAGCTCTAATTACTAGATTAGTCAATTTAATAGTTGGGGAGGGTAATTTTTATAGTGCTTTAGAATTCGACACTCAAAGCGATAGATCCATAAGCATGATAGGAGCTTTGTTCCTCAAACTCCTGTGTGCGATAAACTCTCATTATGGCTAATTTGTAGCCACGTTTCATGATGAGGGTCTGTATACTCAAGCCGACTGCACCAAGAGCAACCCATGAACGGCGGGTGACGTGATGGCCTGAACTAAATAGGTTACCATCAAGCGAGAAGTCATGTGCAATGAGTTTGGTTTCCAGTATACTGAAGAAGTGAATACCAGAAAGTGGGGGATTTTTTTCATTGTGAATTGATGAAGTGGAAGGAGGACGATTTTCAGCACCTGGGCGAATTGGATAACTGCCGAAGTCATTTGGTAAATTCATGCCAATGCGAGCTTCTATACCAAGTGTGGCCGAAGTTTCAATGTTTCCTAAGCGCACTCCTAGGGAACGTATTACATCAGTAGAAATTCCAGGAGTGATTGCTCCATTGCCAAGGTAGTTTTTAAATTTTTTATCCATTGCTAGTTGTATGGCAGGCTCATTTTTTAATTGGTTACTCCATCCCATAAACTTATCGACTCCGATAGCATCATGGACAACGTCTTGGGCCTCTTTCGCAAATGACCATGGTCCAATAATTCCTAAAGTAATTTCGCGCGTATCAAGTACTTCTAAATTCTGTTCGGGGATATTGCGGCGTTGATTCCATGACATTCCCATGTATAAGAGCCCTGCATAAGGTCTATCATTTTCAACCAGATTGCTTTTTGAGGGGTCTTTTGGTGTAAATATAGATTGGCCCAGTTTAACAACTATATTATGTGTAGTTGTTCCATTGTTTGTATTGCTCCAAAATTTTGGGGTCAAAGTCTTGATGAGTTGTGAATGTAGTTTAAGTGGCAGTGGGAGGCATTCGGTTTTAAGTCCGCGGCCTATATCGTGCGATACTGCGGTGATTGCCACACCATTGGTATAGTTTTGATCGGTGTTAGTAAAGAAATCATTTTCCAGCCTTGCAGTGACTCCTCGAAATTTAATAGAATCCTCTGGCCGACAGCTCTCTTCTGCTTGGATTGCCGTGATATACAAGCCGACAAGAATCAATAACGAAATGCCTTTTTTAACTCCATCCATAATTAATCGTTATCAAAATTTTTTACAGGTGGTTTTCCATCATAAAAATTGTGAATTGTCGTAATGATTTTTTCAGCGGTATCGACGATGGTAAAAAGCTGAATATCCTTTTCATTAATAAAACCTTCTTCAAGTAAAAATGAAAAATTGATGGCCCTATGCCAGAATTCAGTACCAACCAATACTATTGGAACCTGTTTCATTTTATTGGTCTGTATAAGCGTGAGCACTTCAAATAATTCATCCAGAGTGCCATAGCCACCAGGAAATACAACGAGAGCAACGGCCCGTAATAAAAAATGCATTTTTCTTAATCCGAAATAACGGAATTGAAAACATAGCCCAGGAGTAATAAACGAGTTTGGAGCTTGTTCACTTGGAAGCGTTATATTGAATCCGATACTGCGACCGGCCCCCTCAAAAGCACCACGGTTACCTGCTTCCATAATACCCGGGCCACCACCGGTGACTACTACAAAATCTCTCCGGCCCTCTTCTTGGAATCGCTTGGAAACAATCTGAGCAAAACGGCGTGCTTCTTCATAATATTTTGATTGGTGTAAATTGCGACGAGCAAGTAGTATGGCAGAGTTCAATTTGTCATCGTCAGGTATACTTTGTATTTGTTGCTCAAGAGATTCGAGCGCTAGTTTAGCCTTTTCTGGAGAAATTATTCGTGCACTTCCGAAGACGACAACAGTAGAATTTATATGGTGATGTCGTAAATAACTCTCGGGCTTAAGGAGTTCGAGCTGAAGTCGCAAGCCCCGTAAATTTTCATCGGCCATGAACTCTGTATCTTCATAGGCCAGGCGGTAAGATGAATTTTCGAGAATAGAATTTAACCTTTCTTTGTCTTTTTTGTTAGAGTCATGCGGGTCTTGTATGCTCATAATGTAAACTTTTGGTTAGGTTTGGGCACGACTACGTTCTGAAGACCTTGTTCTTGTAATCGTTCAGCGAGAATATTTGAGGCATCCTCTTCACCATGGATTACAAAAGTACGAGTAGGAGGCTTTTTGAATTTACTTACCCAATCAAGCAATGCTTTTTGGTCGGCATGTGCTGAAAATCCTCCTAGCGTATGGATAGAGGCCCTTACCTGAATTTCTTCATCGAAAATTTTAACTTCTTTGTCACCATCAACCAGGCGTCTTCCGAGTGTTCCGTTGGCCTGGTAACCAGAAATAAGTATACTGCATTCAGGTCTTGGAAGATTATATCGTAGATGATGTTTTATGCGACCAGCATCACACATACCACTGGCAGAAATAATAATAGCCCCGGAGCGGACTTGGTTGAGTTTCATAGACTCTGAAACATCGGCAACAAAATGTAGGTTAGGAATATCTTTTCCAAGAGCGTGCCAATCCGCCAAAAGATGAGCTTCCTCATCGAAGAGTCTAAGATGCTTTTTAGTAACAGAGGTTACCGCCGTGGCCATTGGTGAATCAACGTAAATATTGAGGTGGTTTAATCGCCCTTGTTTTGTCAACAAGTGTAGATAGTAAATCAGTTCTTGGGTACGCCCGACAGCGAAAGCAGGTATGATCACATTCCCTTTTTTCTTATACAAAGTATCATTTACGACCTGAACTAATTCATCGAGTGTTCCTGGCAAATCTTTATGAAGTCGGTTGCCGTAAGTGGACTCGATTAAAAGAATATCGGCTTCTTCGATTGGTGTCGGATCTCTAAGTATTGGACGGCCCGGTTGTCCAAGGTCTCCTGAGACAACAATAGTACGAGTTGTAGATTCCTGAGTCAGTTTGATTTCAATAATTGCGGAACCCAGGATATGACCGGCATCTCGAAAACGACAAGTTACTAAAGGGTGTGGTGTAAGCCAATTATCACAAAGGATTGGTCTGATTTGCTGAAGGCAGCTACTTACATCCTCCATTGTGTAAAGAGGGGGGATAGTATGTGATGATTGATTTTTTCTTCTCAATTCTCGTTGTGTATCCATTTCCTGAATGTGTGCACTATCTGGAAGTAAAATTGCTACTAGCTCAGCAGTGGCAGCAGTCATATAAATTGGACCAGCAAACCCGCTGGCCGTTAGTTTAGGCAAAAGGCCACTATGATCAATATGGGCATGGGTTAGTAAAACAAAATCGATTTTTTTAGGGTCAAAGTCGAATCGATCGTGATTGCGCTCGCGAGAATTATGTCCTCCTTGAACCATTCCACAATCAACGAGAAAGCGAACTTTGTCTATCTCAAAGAGATAACAAGAACCAGTTACTTCGCGGGCCGCTCCAAGAATAGTTAATTCCATATTTGCTCCGAATAATTTTATTTTTATTGTTTATAAGTAATTCCTAGTAATCCATTTTTCAAATTTTCATCGAGTGGTTTTTCCCCTATCCATAGGGAAAGTAATGCTTTAGGTAAAGTTTTGCCTTGTATTTTTCCCGAATTATTATTACTTAGAAGAACTTTGACGTGATCTTCAAAAAAAGTAAAGTTTAAGGAATCACCAGATTTTATATCAATCATTAATTTACCAAGCAAAGTCGCTTGTTCTTTTAGGGCAATACAATCTTTTAAACATCTCTTTAATAATTGTTCTGACCACATATTAGATATTTTTTCTGATGAAAGGGATTTCATAAAACGAATTTGAATTACTTTTGTCGATGTTGAGTTAATAATTAAATCTTGGCCATTGGATTTGGTTGTTAAATATAGCCCCGCAACCAATATTTTTATATTGAAGATTGTCGCTTTTCTGACAGCTAGACCATTGAGAATCAGTTTTTCACTTTCTATTTTAATCTCATCTGGAAACTTAAAGCCTTCCAGCTCTGCTGAATAAGAATGATTTGTGAGGAGCATCGTTAATAAAAATACAATCATATTAGTCCAATGTGTGATGAAATCTTTTATAGCTTATTGTCGCTGTTGCAATGGCCATTACGATTAGAATTCCCACATAGGTAAAAACTAATTCACTAGATCCACCCTTAAGCATAATGTTTCTTAAAAGTCTCACAAAATAAGTCATCGGATTTGAGTAAGCGGCAACTTTCATCATAAAAGGCATATTGTCGATGGGAAACATAATTCCCGCCAGAAGATTTGAAAGAAATAAAAAGATAAATCCCCCCATCATTGCTTGCTGTTGATTTTTGGCAAAAGTTGAAATCAAGGTACCAATACTCACGGTCGTAACAATAAAAGCCAGGGTGGAAATGCCTAATTGTAAGACATGACCTTTCATTGGAACTTTAAAAACGATAAAGGCGAGCATGTAAATTGTAATGGCATTAACCATTCCGATAATGACAAACGGTATGGTTTTTCCCAGCAGAACTTCCCAGGTTTTTACAGGGGCAGAAATAATCATTTCAAATGTCCCCATTTCTTTTTCTCTAGCAATCGACATACTGGTCAGCAGTATGGTGACAATACAAAGAATCATGGCCATGGTTCCTGGAACCATAAATATGGCACTCTCAAGGGCAGGATTGTAGAGAATGCGCACATCAAAGCTAATTGGTGTTTTTGATATTATATGAAATTCATCACGAAGAACTTCGTTGGTAATTGATTCCATATATCGCTCGATGCTTTGGGCACGAATAACATTGGTAGCATCAATTAATAGTTGAACTTGTCCATCTCCTTGTTCAATCGCACGAGCAAGGCCTCCAGGCGGTGAGATTAAAACAACATCGGCACGACCTGAGCGGATTTGTTCTATAGGATCAGAGTTTTGATCGTTTAATGTTCCTCTTCCAATCGCTGGAATAAACCATTTTGAGGAAAAACTTCTTTCTTCAATACGTCTTAAAATAGTATCGCTTGGATTGTAGATGGTTCCGAGTTTTATATTTTTAACTTCGGTTGAAATGGCCAATCCAAAGACCATCATCTGCATGAGGGGGAGAACCAAGAGAATAATCCGCATCTTGGGATCGCGTAAGACTTGAGCAAATTCTTTTTTCAAGAATGCTATAATCGTCGCAAAATTTGAAATCTTCATGGTTCAAGATCCTTTTTAAATTTCTTAGTTGCAGTAACAATGAGAATGGAACTCAAAATAAAGAGACCGATAAAGGGTAGTTTTAAATCAATCAAACTTGCACCTTTTAAAAAAATTCCTCGACTAATAATCATAAACCATTTTGAAGGCAAGATAGATGTGAAATTTTGAAAAAACTGGGGCATACTCTCTAATGGAAAAATAAATCCAGACAGCAACAAAGAAGGAAGAAGTCCGGTGATCATGGCAACTTGCATGGAAAGTTGCTGAGTGCGGATCAAGACCGAGATGAGCATGCCTTGGGCCAGACAGGAAATTAAAAAAATCAAACTACCGATACCAAATAAAAAAATATTTCCAGCAAACGGTAATCCAAAACCAAAAAGGGCGACGAGAACCACAAGTAAAACTGCTGCTAGACCGATGACGGTATAGGGAATGAGCTTGCCAATAATAATCTCTAAAGGTTGAACAGGCGTGGAAAGAAGAAGCTCCATCGATCCATTTTCCCATTCTCGTGCAACAGTTAAGGCCGTTAATAGAATAGAAAGTATAGCGATAACTACAACCGCAAGACCTGGAACAATAAACCATGGACTGCTTAGCTCCGGATTAAATAGATAACGTGTCTTTAATTGAATCGGGGGTTTTGCTTTAATGCCAGTCAGTTTAAGACTTGCTGCTTGTTGAATTCCTCCGAGGTAGCCAAGAATAACGCCGGCGGTAGAGTTATCAGCACCATCTAATATAAATTGAGCATTGGCGGATCCTTCAGACTGAAGATTATGTTCAAATCCCGGTTCAATAATTAAACTTGCTTTAGAATTTTCCGAATCAAGATCCGAAATAGCCTCTATAAGTGAGCCATGACTTGGTTTTATTCTAAAATATTGCGAACTAGAAAATACTTCGGCCAGTTTTCGAGAAGAGAGGGTTCGGTCTGAATCATAGACTGTTAAACCGATGTCTTTAACATTAAATTCAATCGCTAATCCAAATATCAAAACTAAAAGTACTGGAAGAACAGTGGCCATTGTTAGTGTAAAAGGATCTCTCAAAATATGAAATTTTTCTTTTTTTGCAATTGAAAGGGCTCTTTTAATATTAAATTCTAAAATCATCTTGAATCTCCTTCAACCAGTCGAATAAAAACATCTTCTAATGATGGAGGGATTTGCCTTATGTTAAAATGAGCAGACATTTCTTTACTCAGAATTTCCCATTTGGAAGGATCACTTACGATTAAATGATATTTCATGCCGTAACTTTCAATGGATGAGACGGCAGCGTGTGCGCGCAAATCATGAAGCAGTTCAGCGGGGAGATTTAATTTAGGATCTAGTTCATATATCGGATCAGGAAAGGTATTTTTTTTGAGATTAGAGGGAGTATCAAGAGCAATGATTTCCCCAGTTCGCATCAGAGCAATTCGACCGCATTGCTCGGCTTCATCCATATAATGAGTCGTCACAAAAACAGTTTTACCGCTACTTGAAAGCTCTCTGATGAGTGCCCAAAAACGTGCCCTGGCTACAGGAGTTACTCCTGCAGTTGGTTCATCGAGAAAAATAATTTCAGGATCATGCAGAATAGAGGCGGCCAGTGAAACTTGTTGCTTGATTCCACCTGGAAGATCGCGAACCAATGTGTTTACGGGTTTTGAGAAGTTGATAAAATCGAGAAGTTCTTGAGTTCGTTTTTTTAGAGTGCTTTTTGAGAGCTTTCTAAGGCCTGCTGTAAAAGCAAAATTTTCGGCAATGGTTAAATCATTATAGAGAGTAAATTTTTGCGACATATAGCCAACTTTCGATTTCATTGCTTCAATGCCTTCTTCATGGCCTATATTTGAAAGTTGAACTCTTCCAGATGTTGGATTGAGAAGGCCACAGAGCACTCGAATGGTTGTTGTTTTGCCGGCACCATTGGCGCCTAAGAAGCCGAATATTTCACCTTTTTTAACCGAAAAGCTTATATTGTTGACGGCAGTGAAGTCACCAAATTTAACGGTGAGATTTGTTACCTCGACCGAAGTAGGAACTGTATTTATCATAAACTTCCTTCCGCTGATTTTTTTAAGAAAAGTGCATCGTAGTTATCGACATTTTCTTTTTCGAGTACTCCTCTTGGTGTGCCTTCCGCAATTAAAGTGCCAGAAGAAAGGATATGAACACGATCACAGCGTTCAGCTTCATCCATATAGGCGGTTGCAAATATAATCAAAATATTTTCTTTAGACAGGCGATAGAGAAGATCCCAAAACTCACGACGACTAATGGGATCAACACCGTTTGTGGGTTCGTCTAACAAGATTGCAGATGGTGATTGAAGCAAAGCACACATGAGGCCTAATTTTTTATACATTCCGCCAGAGAGCTTGCCGGCCGGGCGATCAATAAATTTATCCAAGCGAGTAATATGCAAAAGTTCTTCACGGCGTTTGAGGTAAACATCTTCAGGGATTTGATAGAGGTCGCGAAAAAAATCCAAGTGCTCAGAAATGGAGAGATCGGCATATAGGCTTTGTTGTTGAGGCATATAGGCTATTGATGTTCGGATGTCTTTATAAGCGATAATATTTCCATGATTGGTAAACTCAATAGAGCCCTGATCTGGAGTTAAGAGGCTAAGAATTGTTCTCAAAAGCGTCGTTTTACCTGCGCCTTCAGGGCCAATTATCCCGTGTAAAAGTCCTTCTTGGAAATGAGTAGAAATATCATTCAAAGCCTGGTTAGGTCCAAGTTTTTTTTTGATATTTGAAACTTTAATTCCGATACTATTTGCTAGCATGAATTACTCCAGCTTAACTTCTAGAGACATTCCAGGTTTTAATAATTCTTCAGGGTTGGGAAAAGTTACTTTTACTCCAAAAACTAGTCGGGTTCGCTCTTCACGAGTTTGTACATTTTTCGGAGTAAATTCTGCGGCATCACTGATGTAAGTTATTTTTCCTTCAAATGGTCTCATTTTTAACTCGGGAAGGTATCCGGTTACCTTCATACCTGTTGAAATATTAGCTAGGAGAGTTTGAGGAACGTAAATAATTGTCCAAACTTCAGAGAGATTAACTAAAGTTAAAAGCTTGGTTCCAGGATTTACATACTCACCAACTTCTCTATAGGTATTTAATACGGTTGTGTCCTTTAAGGCCTCAACAGAACACCAGTCTAGTTTTAGTGAAGTATCATCTTTTTTTCCCTTTAAATGATCAAAGTTCTCTTGAGAGAGAGAGCCCATTTTAAAAAGTCGCGATCCTCTTTCAAAGTCTCGGTTGTTAAGATCAAAGTTTTGCTTGATATCTTCACAGGCCATTTCAACAAGTAGATCTCCTGCTTTAACTTTTGAACCTTCTGTTGCAGGAAATGAAGATATAACGGATGCAATTCGGGATGAAATATCTATTTTTGTGGCTTCAATAGTTCCGGCATAGAGAAAGTTTGATTTTTTTATAAAATTAAAATAGACGACTATCGCAACGATAATAACCGGAATGGGAATGAGAAACTTTTTATTAAAAGATTTTTTAGTATTCATTTTTATTGCTCCTCAGCGATACTTGCAAGATAAGCTAGCTGAATTAATATTTGTACATTATTAGTGGTTGATTGAACTTTAGCCTCTAAGGCATGCAGATTGGCGCTTTGAACTTCAAGGAAGCTAGATCTTCCAACCCGGTATGAACTATAAACTAATTTTGCTCGTTCAGCACTTTCGTCAACTGATGTTTTAAAAATTAGCACCTTCTCTTTTAGACCTTGTAGTTGATCGTTCGCTTTATGCCAGTCTCTTACTAAGTTGGTTCTAGCTTCCTCTCGGCGATTTTCACTTGCAATAGCGAGGTTTTGTTTTTCAAGAGCTTCATTGCTTGACTTGCTGCTTTCAAATAGTGGCATGCTGAGAGTTAGTCCAATCGCATTTTGGTGAATATTTTCTAAGATCGGACCGTTTGGATAATCGATGGAAGATTTTGCAAAGAGAGCAACTTTAGGAAGTTTATTAGCCTTAAAACTCTCGGCCGACAGACGAGAAGCTTCCGCGTTAGCGGTATGCATTTTGATGAGGGGGTGCTGGTTTAAATTTTCTTGTTCGAGTCCATTTGCACCATATTTGGAAAGGGAATATAGAGACGATTCGAGAGGATCGACTTTTACTTGTAACTTAGGATCAAATGAATCATTTCTTCCAATCAGGGCATATAGATCGCGAAGATCGGTTGATAGATCTGATTGTATTTGGCGCGATTGAATTTTTAAATTTAAAACTTCCTTATGGGCAGACAA
>CAYWBR010000091.1:0-9588 GCA_964456675.1 uncultured Bacteriovorax sp.
CCTACACCTGCACCACCGAAAAGACCGATCTTGCCACCACGAACGTATGGAGCAAGAAGGTCAATAACTTTGATCCCTGTATAGAACTGCTCTAATTTAGTTGATTGCTTATCAAATGATGGAGCTGATCTGTGGATGTCGTATGATTTTTTCGCCCCGATTGCTCCTTTCTCGTCGATTGGATCTCCGGTAACGTTAACGATACGTCCAAGACACTCTCTACCAACTGGTGCTTGAATTGCTTTTCCAGTATCAAGAACCTTTAGACCGCGAGATAGACCCTCTGTTGAGTCCATAGCGATACAACGAACAACGTTGTCACCCAAGTGAGCAGCAACTTCTACTACTAGGTTCCATTCTTGATTGTTGATGAGCTTGTTAGTTAATTTTAGAGCGTTATAGATCGCAGGAATTTTTCCATTCGGAAACTCTACGTCTAGAACTGGCCCCATTACTTGTTTGACAACTCCGTAAACTTCTCCAGCCATTATTGTCCCCTTAGCCATTCAATGACTCGGCACCAGATACAACTTCGATCAACTCTGTTGTAATTGCCGCTTGTCTTAGTTTATTCATCTTAATTGTTAGCGTTTTAATTGCTTTTTTACAGTTACCAGAAGCACTATCCATTGCACTCATACGTGAGCCATGTTCAGCTGCAATTGCATCTAAAAGACTTGTGTATAGTGAAGATATATAAGCTTGAGGAATTAACGTATTTAAAATTTCCGTTGGGTTTGGTTCATATTTAAAATCAAACGGAAATTTTTCTTTTAATTCTTCTTTCTTCGATTGATCTAGCGCTATCGGAAGCAATTGCTTTACTGTTGGCGTAAATGCGATTGCTGATTGGAAAACGTTATATGCAACCAAAACCCTACCCACTTCTCCGGTCTTAAACATCTCTGAAAGCTCAACGCCAATTTGTTCCATTTCTACAAACGAGGGCTCTACTTTACTAAATTTGAAAGTTTTGCCTTTATTAGTAGCTTCATTTGAAAGAAGATCTCTCACTTTTTTTCCAATGAAGTAGCACTTAACATCATCTCCTGATTCTTCGAGAGTGCGCTTAACTTTTTTCGCTAATTGCGAATTATAGCTTCCGCATAAACCCTTATCAGATGAAATTACAAGAAGAACTGTTTTTTTATTTTCTTTCTTCTCATGTAAGTACTCGTGGTCATAACCCTGAGCTAGAGCAGAAACAACCTTAATTGTTTCTTCTAGTTCCTGCGCATATGGGCGCGAGTTAAGAATATTTTGTTGAGCTTTAGCAAGTTTAGCCGCAGAAACGAGCTTCATAGCTTGCGTAATTTTCAAAGTACTTTTGGTACTTTTAATTTTCTTTTTAAGCTCTTTAATATTTGCCATTTCTGGGTCCTATCTTACTTATTCTTGATTAATATTTTTTAGTTGCTAAGAATTCTTTTACAGCATCTAAAAGTTTCGGTTCAACATCGCCTTTAATTTCTTTAGCAGCCTTAATGTCTGCCATCATTTGGCCATGTCTTGCGTATAAGTGCTCAAGAATATCTTTTTCAGCATTTCTAATTTTAGCAGTAGGAACAACGTCTAGAAGACCTTTTGTTGCTGCTAAAATTGCTACAACCTGATCAATTACTTCAATTGGTGCGTACTGATCTTGCTTAAGAAGTTCAACTAATCTCTCACCTCTATTAAGCTGTCTTTTTGTTGCATCATCAAGATCTGAACCAAAAGCTGCGAATGCTGCAAGTTCACGATATTGAGCAAGGTCTAGACGAAGAGTACCTGCAACTTTTTTCATTGCTTTAATTTGAGCAGATCCACCTACTCTTGATACCGAAAGACCAACGTTTACCGCAGGACGGATACCAGAGTTGAATAAATCTGATTCAAGATAAATCTGACCATCTGTAATTGAAATTACGTTTGTTGGAATATAAGCCGAAACGTCTCCTTCCTGAGTTTCAATAACTGGAAGAGCTGTCATGGATCCCGCACCAAGCGCATCTGATAATTTAGCTGCACGCTCAAGAAGTCTTGAGTGAAGATAAAATACGTCTCCTGGGAACGCTTCACGTCCAGGTGGACGACGAAGAAGAAGTGACATTTGACGATAAGCTTGTGCTTGTTTTGTTAAGTCATCATAAACGATTAAAGCGTGCTTTCCACTATCTCTGTAGTACTCACCCATTGTAGCTCCTGTATATGGAGCAAGGAATTGAAGTGGTGCTGTCATCGATGCTGTTGCGGATACGATGATTGTATAATCAAGAGCTCCAGCATCTTTTAATTTCTGCTGAACCTGTCTTACTGTTGATTGTTTTTGTCCAACGGCTACATAAATACAAACTACATCTTTACCTTTTTGGTTGATGATTGTATCGATTGCAATTGCCGTTTTACCTGTCTTTCTATCCCCAATGATTAGCTCGCGCTGACCACGGCCAATTGGAATCATTGAATCGATTGCCTTAAGACCTGTTTGCATTGGTTCATGAACTGATTTTCTTCCTAAGATACCAACAGCTTTAATTTCAACTGCTCTTGTCTTATCAGATTTAATTTCACCTAATCCGTCAATCGGCTCACCGATAGCGTTAACAACGCGTCCTAAAAGGGCATCACCAACTGGAACCGAAACAACTTTTTCTGTTCTTTTTACGGTTGTACCTTCTTTGATTCCTGTGTCATCACCAAGAACCGCGATACCAACGTTATTAGTTTCAAGGTTTAGAACCATCCCTTTTGTTCCTGTAGCAAATTCTACAAGTTCACCCGACATTACGTTCTTTAATCCGAAAACACGTGCGATACCGTCACCTACTGTTAAAACAGTACCAACTTCATCAACCTGTAATCTTGTTTGAAAATTAGAGATTCTCTCTTTAATGATACTTGTAATCTCTTCTGGATTCATTGCCATTTTTTACCTCTTACAGAATGGTCACAAATTATTTATTTAATACACTTTCTTTAAAAATATCTAACTGATGGTCAACCGTCGCATCTAGTTGTAAATCATCAACAGTAACTCTGTATCCAGCAGTCAATGTTTTTGATTTTGAATATTCAAGCTTTGGCTCTATGCCAAGTTTATTCTTTAAATAGCTAGTAAGTTTTGTTTTTACTTCTTCTGGAATTGAATCTTCTGATCCTTCGATGGTGCCTCTCAAGAAGCCTTTGATGTGATCATCAATAACAATTACGTTTTTATAGATCATCGGAAGAATTCCAATTCTTTTTTCTGACAATAAAAACAATAAGAAATTTTTTGTCAAAGCAGAAAACTTCGCTCGCTCACATACTGCCTCAATAACACTTGATTTTTCTTCAATTGTAAATGAATCCATAAACAGAACTGTTTCAAGATCATTATTCTTATTCATTAGTTCAGTAAGTGCCGTCAATTCACCAACGATATCAGTCTTCGTTTCGTTAGTAAGTTCAACAATTGATTGTGCGTAGGCTTTAGCAATAATACTATCTTTCATTTATTCCACCAAACTATCTAACTTCAGCTATTAGTTTATTTGTTGCTTGCTTTTTAATATCAGAATTACCATCTAGTGTTGTTTTTGTTTTTGCTATTACACTATCGAGAAGTTCTTTATTCAATTCTTCAATAAGAGCTTGTTTTTCACTTATTAATTTATTTTGGGAATCTCTTTGAATTCTATTAAAAGTCGTTTCTGTTTCTTCTTTTGTAGTTTTTAAAAATTTTTGAAAATCTTGTTCGTAATCTGATTTTATTTTTTCTGATTCTGAACTTAGATTTTTGATTTTTTGTTCATAGGATTGAAGTTTTAATTCAGCATCTTTATTTTTTTCTGCAGCTGAATTCATCAGAGATTTTACTTCATCTGCAAGTTTATTGAAGTGATCAATCACTTTTCCTTTAATTGCGAAAAAAATAATCGCAAAGAAAATAATAAAATTTACAAACGGTGCAATTAAATCTGTGATTCCACCCGTTCCTGCAGCTAGTGCTGGAGCAGAAATTAACATAAAAGAAATAAGTTTTAACAAATTCTTCACTGGATACCTTTTATTTCGTTAATTTATCTAAAAGTGATTTTGATAATGATTCTGCTTGTGCAAGAACCGAGTCTTTTTTAGAAGTTACTTCTTTTAAAATTTCTGATTTTTTTTGATCATAATTTTTTTGAATTTCTTCTTCTTTTTTCTTTAATAATTCTTTTTCTGAATTAAGAAGTTCTGCTTTTTTCTTTGACGTTGCAGACTGAGCTTCTTGATGTGTCTTTTCAATATTATTTTTATATTGCTCTGCTAGCTCTTCTGCCTTTTTATAAAGAGCGTGAGCGTGGCCTTCAAGTTTTGTTGTTTTACTTTCTCGAAGTTCAAGTACTTCTTGCACCTTTGGGAAAAGAAATGCTGATAAAATTGTGAAGACAACAATTACTAGAATAAATTGTACAAAAACTGTTTGATCTACGCCAAGAGACTGGAAAATACTGAGGATGGCATCCATATGTTACTCGTTCTCCAATTAGGTGAGAATTGTTTAAAAAAAATAGAGGGTCTAAAATTACCCTCTATGGATATGTTTTTAAGCGGATTACGTCAAGGAAATTTAAGAAAAACCCAAGTTTTATAACTCAAAGAATTTGATTTACTATAATGTTTGATTCGGTGCTTTTTTATCTCTCATTTTAGTTGTACCGTGGAAAATAACGCCTTCTTCAACGATTAAGCTTGGCGTTGTAATAGTACCTTCAAAGCGAGCAGGCTTTAAAATTTCAACCCTTGAACTGGCCTTGATATTACCTTTTACGGAACCTGCGATGATAATAATGTTTGCACTAACATCAGCGTTAATCATGGCACCTTCAGAAATGACGATTGTATCGTTAGAAAAAATACTTCCATTAACAACGCCTGCAATTCGTGCTGTTCCATTGAAGGATAGATTTCCTTCAAACTTACACCCTTCTTCAATAACTGCAGAAATTTCATTTTTGACTTTCATGTTTTTTATTCCCTAAAAAAACAATGGTCCTATATCACCGTTTTGGTTCTATAGGACCACTTCAGTATTTAATCTTGAATCTATTTTATTTCGATAATAGAAACTCGTAAATATCGTTAAATTCTGCTTCATTGGTAAATTTGATGGTAATTGCACCAGAACCATTTTTTCCAGAACTTAATGAATAGTGAAAGCCAGTCTTTTGCTCAAGTGTTTTTCTAAATTGATCTATTTTCTCTTCGAAGAATGGATTTTTTGAAGGCTCTTTTTCTCCGATTGTTTTGGTCTTCTGTTTCATGGCTTTTTCAAGCTCACGAACTGACCAATTATGCTCAACAGACAAGTTGGCAAATCTAATGGCCTCTTCACGCTCTTTAACAGCCGCTAAAATCTTTGCATGCCCAAATGATAAGGCTTCCTTCTGTAAAAGCTCTATAACGGGTCTAGGGAGGTTTAAAATACGTAAGAAGTTTGCAATTGATGAACGCTCTTTTCCAAGTTTCTTTGCAACTTCTTCCTGGGTTAACTTGTACTCGTTCATTAACTTGTAATAAGCCAATGCTTCTTCTACGCAGTTTAAATCTGAGCGCTGAATATTTTCAATGATTGAGTAAATTGCTTTTTCTTTGTCTGTAGCACGTTTAACAATCACTGGAACTTGTTCTTGGCCAATTTTCTTAGCGGCACGAAGTCTTCTCTCTCCTGCTACTAATTCAAATGTTCCATCTTCTAATTCAACAACTACTAAAGGCTGTAGTATTCCATTTTCTTTGATTGATTCTGCTAGTTCATCTAATTCTTTTTCTTTAAAAATTTTTCTTGGTTGATCTGGGTTCGTCTTTATAGAATCAACATGAACCATAAGAGGAGTGTGTTCAATTTTCACCTCTACTCTTGTTTCAATTTCTTTTGTTTCCTCATTGTTGTTTTCTAAATTTTGATATGCATTTTGCACTACACTTGGTGGTGTAGACGTATCTTGTAAAAGAGATGCAATACCTTTTCCTAATGCAAGTTTCTTGGCCATACTAACCTCTATTATCTCTATTAATTATTGTATTGTGTTTTCTATTTGAATTGATTCTAAACTTGGAATTTGTTCCATCAGTTTATCTTCTGAATCAATTGATTCTTCTTCTGATTTCATTCTAGCTTTTAGAATTAATTCTTTTGCTAGAGCGAGATAGGCTTCACTACCTTTTGATTCGATATCATATAGAATAATTGGTTTACCAAAGCTTGGGCACTCTGCAAGCTTCACATTTCTTGGAATAATTGTATTGAATACAACTGATCCAAAATGATCTTTAATTTCTTGCGCAACTTGTTTATGTAATCCAGAACGTGGATCAAACATTGTTAATAAAATTCCGTCTAAATCTAATTCTGGATTTAGTGATGCTTTAATTAATTTTACTGTATTCAATAATTGCGCTAATCCTTCCATTGCTAAATATTCTGTTTGCATTGGAACAATGTATGAGTTTGCTGCATTTAATGCGTTTACAGTTAATAGTCCCAATGAAGGAGGGCAATCTATGATGATATAATCATAATCTTTTGCTACTGTACGTAATGCATTTTTTAATTTTGATTCTCTTGCTATTAAAGAAACAAGTTCTATTTCAGCACCAGATAAATTGTTATCAGATGGACAGATATTAAAATACGGTAATTCTGTCTCATAAATTGCGTCTTTCATTGGTACTTGGCCAATTAAAACGTTATAAACACTCTTTCCTTGAAACTTATCTTTTGATAAACCAATTGACACGCTGCCGTTGCCCTGTGGGTCAAGGTCTATTAGTAGAGTTTTTTTCTCGGCTACTGCTAAACAAGCCGCTAAGTTTACTGAAGATGTAGTTTTTCCAACTCCACCCTTTTGGTTCATCATTGCAATGATTTTAGCCATTTAGATCCCCTTCTGGATAATAATTCCGTCAATATTTATAGCGAACAAATCACCTAAAGTAACTCAGAAATTTTGATTTTTTTTGGGATTTTTGTTCCACGTAGAACATTCTTATTTTTAAAACCAATTAGCATTCTTCCATCGGTCATAGGGACATCGAAGCCAACTTCCTCAACAACTTCCCATCCCTGCTTCAAGATTTTATCTATATCCTCAAGCTCATAAAAGTTTGGCCCTTTGTAGAAATAAACCGTCAGTGATTTTTCTGTTGAGATCAAAGGTAAAAATTCAGCAACATCACCCACCGCCTTAAAAGTTATAACTGCATCGCGATCAAAGTTAACCTCTTCAATTCTTCCATGATGACAGGTGGCGTTCTGTATTCCGAGCCTTTCTGCGATTTGATTAACTACACTCGCTTTTTTCCCACGAGCATCAATCCCTAAAAATCTTATTTCAGGGTTGAGCTTAGCTAAGGGCAAAATTGGAAAACCACCACCAAAACCAATGTCGATTAAAAGCTTTGTTCTCTTTAGGTCCGATACGAACCTTTGACTCTCTTTCATTGGAAGGACTGAGTCTAGGATTTGCTTATAGTAAAATTCTTCAGATGAATCGATTCTAGTTAAATTTATTCCACCAAACTCACCGGTTAATAATTCCAAGTACTGGTCTGAAAACTTTCTTAGTGAATCATCGATCATAATAAATTTCCTGCAACGTATGCTAAGGTAGCCGGACGAATTCCCTCAATCCGACTTAGTTGGCCAAAAGTTTCTGGCCTTATGGATTTAATTCTAGTTTTGCACTCAAAGGAAACATTATTACTTTCAAGTACTCTTTCCCAAGATATCTTCTTTTTTTCTAATTTTAGAAGTCGCTCGTTCTCTAAATTTGCCCTATCAATATAACCTTCATATTTTGTAGCAATGGCAACAGTTCTAATTACGTCACAATTGAACTCAAGACCTCTACTCTTTGCTTCAAAATCCAAAGTAGCAATTGGATCTAAATTAGGTCTTTTGATTAATTCTTTTAATGTAGTATTGCTTTCAAGCGGCCCATAATTTCTTTCAAGGAAATAGTTTCTATCTTGGTCGCTAGTTCTGTAGAAATATTTTTCTTCAATAATTTGAGATAGAACTGAAACCTGCTCTAGATAGTCTTCCATAAAATGATCTATTCTTTTAGATAATCCAAAAGATCTTCTATATGGAAGCATTCTTAAAAGTGTATTGTCTTCACGGATATATAATCTGTTTTCCGATCTAGCGGTAAATAACCTATATGGCTCATCTCTAAAATTTGTAACCAAGTCTTCTACCATAACACCGATATATGATTCTCTTCTGTCTAATATCAGTGGATTTTTTTCTAAAACAGCTAAAGCAGCATTTGATCCAGCAACAAATCCTTGCCCAGCAGCCTCTTCGTAGCCAGAAGTTCCATTAACCTGACCAGCAAAATATAAACCAGGTATCTCTTTATACTCTAAAGTAAGCGATAATTGGGATGTATCTACTACATCGTACTCAACAGCGTATCCATAAACCATAATTTCTACATTTTCCAAACCAGAAATAGATCTAATAAATGATTCTTGAACATCTTTTGGCAAAGAAGTTGAGCATCCATTTGGATAAACGCTCTCTGTATTTAAGCCTTCTGGCTCAACAAATACATGGTGAACATCCTTTTCTTGATAGCGAAATGCCTTATCTTCAATGGAAGGACAATACCTAGGCCCAACTCCAGCTATTTGTCCGTTAAAAATAGGACTTCTTTCTTTATTTTGGCGAATTACAGACAATGTATCGGTGTTTGTCTTAGTTAAATAACAGCTTATCTGTTCAACTTCCCTGGATGAGTAATCATTCATTATGTGAAAGTTTCTTGATGTGTAGTCACTTGGCTGCTCTTCCATCTTGCTAAAATCTATTGTCGACTTCTTTAACCTTGGAGGAGTTCCTGTTTTAAATCTCTTTGGAAGAACCTTTACGGCAGAAAAAAGCTCGCCGAGACCAACTGATTTTTCACAACCAACACGTCCACCAGCAACTTGTTCTTCACCCGTATGAAGCTTTCCATTTAAAAAAGTACCAGTTGTAATAATTAATTTTTTAGAGAAAAAGCTTAAACCAGAGCCCGTTTTGATAAAAAACACATCTTCATCTTTTGAAATATGTGTGACCATACCACGAACAATATCTAGATTTTTTATCTCCGAAAGCATCTTTTCGGCATTTTCTGAGTATAAATCTTTATCTATTTGTACCCTTGTTGATTGAACCGCGTAACCCTTTGACTCATTCAAAGTTCTAAACTGGATGCCAGATTTATCTGCAAGTAGACCCATTAATCCACCAAGAGAATCTAACTCTCTAACGACTTGACCCTTACCAACTCCACCGATTGCTGGATTGCATGGGGCAGAAGCAATTGCCGAATCTGGAGATGTAATCAATAAAACTTGAAGATCAAATTGCGATGAAATCCATGCGGCTTCTGTTCCTGCATGACCACCGCCGATGATTGTTATGTCAAAAATTTTCAAGTAAACCTCATAAGCTTTTTAATTTTTTGTTCTACGTGGAACAAATTCGAAACAATGATGTGCTGAATGTGACTTTTAATACAAAGAAAATGAAAAATCTATTTTCCTATACAAAAATTGGAAAATATTGAATTTAAACATAATTTGTTA
>CAYWBR010000091.1:9598-10025 GCA_964456675.1 uncultured Bacteriovorax sp.
ACACTATCGGGGGTTATGTACCCTACCAGCTCCTTGGTCGACGCCTCTAAACGGCTAATATCGCTTGAAAGTATACCGGCATCACTTAACTCACTGAAATCACGTTCAAGGTCGTGAAACACACAATATATATTATTTATTACCTGACGATGGCGATCAATAAATATTGGGTTGCCACTACTCACCTCTTGGAACTTTTCATGAATAATGGACAAAATTGTACCAACTGGTTCTATAGGACCATTTTTAGAGATTACTGGTTCTATAGGACCATTTTTAGAAATTACTGGTTCTATAGGACCACTTTTAGAAATTACTGGTTCTATAGGACCATTTTTAGAAATTACTGGTTCTATAGGACCACTTTTAGAAATTACTGGTTCTATAGGACCATTTTTAGAAATTACTGGTTCTATAGGACCACTTT
>CAYWBR010000092.1:0-10019 GCA_964456675.1 uncultured Bacteriovorax sp.
CTTTTAATGGCTTGTTTGATCATATGTGAGTATTTATGAACTGGAATAATGAAACAACGGCAAGGCTATTAGAAGTAATCGGCCAATCAGTGAAAGCGAGAAGAGTTGCAAAAGAGCTTTCTCAAGAGGCCTTAGCAAAGCTCTCTGGAGTATCTCATGCTTCAATAGCGCGCTTTGAAACAGGGAAAGGGAACATTTCCTTAGAAAATCTTCTGTTGATTTTAAAGGCACTAGAGATAGCCGATGAATTAAAAATATTTTTTAAAGAAAAAGAAGTTTCACCAAGTCTTCTAGCTAAAGCGACTACAAGAAAAACGAAAGAGCGAGTTAGAAAATCGCAAAAGAAAAGTGAGCTGAAGACAACCGCATGGAAATGGGGAGATGAAAAATGAGCGATAAGATAATATTGGCCGAAATTCATTTGTGGGGAAGTCTTGTTGGATACGTTTCTTGGAATGATGAAACAGGTCTTGCATTCTTTGAATATGATCAAGGATTTGTTGATAATGCTCCAGTTGAAGTTTCACCAATAAAACTCCCAAAAAAGAAAGGTGTATATTCATTTCCTGAACTTGCGAAGGGAACTTTTCATGGGCTGCCTGGAATGCTAGCTGATTCTTTGCCAGATAAATTTGGTAATGCCTTAATCGATGTTTGGCTTTCAACCAGAGGGAGAAACTCGGGATTGTTCAATCCAATCGAACGCCTTTGTTATATTGGAGAGCGAGGAATGGGGGCACTAGAATTTAAACCGGCAAAATATAAAGGCCGTTTAAGTGATGTACCTATTGAAATTGAAGACATGGTTAAACTTGCTTCAGCAGTATTAACAAATAAAGAAAAATTAAAAGAAAATCTAAAACATAAAGATGAAAAAAAATTAAAAGAAGCTTTAACAAATTTACTTGTCGTCGGAACAAGTGCTGGTGGGGCGAGAGCAAAATGTATCATCGCTTATAATCAGAAATCAGGGGAAGTGAGATCAGGACAATTAAAAACCACAAAAGATTTTACTTATTGGTTGTTAAAACTGGATGGAGTTTCAAATAATCGAGATAAAGAACTTATTGATCCACAAGGTTTTGGGCGAGTTGAATATGCTTATTACTTGATGGCAAAAGATTGTGGAATTGAAATGAGTGAGTCACGTCTTTTAGAAGAAAATGGACGCGCTCACTTTATGACAAAAAGATTTGATCTCTTAGAAGGTGGAGAAAAAATTCATATGCAGTCCCTCTGTGCGATGGGACACTGCGATTTTAATATGGCAGGAGCTTATAGTTACGAACAAGCCTTAGAGATGATCCGAACAGTGGTTAAGTCTGATACTAAAGAAGCATTAGAGCAACAATTTAGACGGGCCATTTTTAATATTATAGGAAGAAACCAAGACGACCATACAAAAAATATTGCATTTTTAATGGATAGACTTGGTAATTGGAAATTATCTCCTGCTTACGACATGGCCTATAGCTACAATCCAACTGGTGAATGGACAAGTAAGCATCAAATGAGTCTAAATGGTAAGCGTGATGAATTTACGATGGAAGATTTAATTGAGTTTGGCGCTAAGGCTGATATTAAAAAAATGCAGGCTACAAAAATCGTGAAAGAAATTGAAAATGTTTTTTCTAAGTGGACTGAGTACGCGGAAAAGGCCGATGTTTTTAAAGAACATACTGATTCAATTTCAAATAGCTTGCGAAAAATAAGTTTATTTTAATCTATGAATGAAGAAAATAAATTAAAAGACTTAGAAGAAATAATTAGCAACGCTGGAAATAGAGCGAGCAAAATTAATTTTAGAAATATTTTTAAAATGGCTGCTTAAATATGACCAAAGTCGAGAAGTGGGCATTTTGCCCACTTATTATCGTAGTTCACCTATTTTATTTTCAACCGCCGCAATTATTGATTCATTGTTGATAAGTTTTAAAATATTGTTCATATCTTTATAAAATATTCTATCTTCATCAATGGTTGGAACGTGTTTTCGAATACATTCATAAACAGCTTCTAATGCTTTAGATGTTTTTAGAGGTCTTTGAAAATCTAGTGCTTGAGTGTTACATAAAAACTCAATTGCTAGAACATTTTTAACGTTCTCAATTACTTCAAGAAGTTTTCTTCCAGAAGTAACGCCCATTGAAACGTGATCTTCTTTGTCTGTCGACGTTGGAACAGAATCTACACTTGCTGGATGACATAATATTTTGTTCTCTGAAACAAGAGCTGCAGCCGTTACGTGCGCAATCATTAAGCCTGAATTTAATCCAGAATTTTTAGTTAAAAATGCTGGTAAATCAGAAAAGCTTGGATTCATCATTTTTTCGATTCGACGTTCACAAATATTCGCAACTTCACTCATGCCCATTGCCAGGTAGTCCATTACTAGTGCAATGGCTTCACCGTGAAAATTTCCACCAGATACGACCAAGTCTTCTTCAACAAATATAAGGGGATTGTCTGTTACCGAATTAATTTCCCTACCGATAACTTCTTCGGCATGGATAAGTGTTTGTCTAATTGCTCCATGAACCTGAGGGACGCAGCGTAGCGAATACGGGTCTTGTACTTTTCCACAATCTGGGTGTGAATCTTTTAAAGGAGATTCAGCTAAAAGTCGGTTTAAATTTTCTACACAGTGAATTTGTCCAGGATGTGGCTTTAACGAAGTGATTAATGGGTGATATGCTCTTGCCGTGCCTTTTACGCTATCAAGAGTTAAACAAGTTGAAATATCGGCAAGTTTAACAATGTTACGAGCTTCATGAAGTGCTAGGGATCCAAGTGCTGCCATACAAGCAGTTCCATTAATTAGAGCAAGTCCATCTTTTGGACCAAGAACCGCAGGTTTATCGCCAATTGCTTTTATTGCTTCAAGTGAAGAAATAATTTCTCCATTGAATTCAACTTCTCCCTCACCGATTAATGCAAGTGCAATATGTGATAGTGGGGCGAGGTCTCCAGATGCGCCCACCGAGCCCTTTTCTGGAACAATTGGAGTGATGTCATTGTTTAAAAATTTAACTAAAAGTTCGACGATGGAAGGTTCAACCCCAGAAAATCCAGAAGCTAAACAATTTGCACGAAGTAACATGATCGCACGAGTAACAGATTTTGAAAAAGGTCTGCCCACACCTGTGCAATGTGAACGGATAAGGTTTACCTGTAGAGTTGCTAAGTCTTTTTCTTGAATGTGCTTAGAAGAAAGTGCTCCAAAACCTGTATTGATGCCGTAAACGGGCTTGCCTTTTTTCACAACATCAAAAACATAATTACGAGATCTTTGCATTTTTTCTTTTGATGATTTGGCAATTTCTACCGTGATTTGATGGGACGAATGAAGCGCAACGTTTGCAACGTCATCAGTTGATAAAGATTGACCATCGATAATAAGCAATTTTTCAAGTTTAGTATGAGTCATAAAATTCCCCAAGGCATAAAATAATAGCCAGTGCATTGTAGCTAAATATTAGCAAGGTGAAAAGCTCGAAGCGATAAACGAAAATTTCTTATTTGTTTAACTCTAATTGCTTGAGAACTTCTGTATATTGAGGGGTTTTGACCAGTAAGTCTTTTAATAGCTCCACTTGTTGGAGCGAAATTTTTGACTTCGTCCCTTGGATAATGCCTAGCTGGTAGCGATGGTCGTAAAAAGTAGATAGTGTTAATGTATTTTTATAATGCTTTTTTGTTTTTACGGAATATTTCAAATACGAATGCGCCAGAACTCCGTAATGTGCTCTACCATTTATTGTTATGCCGATTACTTGCTCTGCATCTTTTGCCGTAATTAATTGAAATGGAAATTTTACACCTTCAAAGCTTTGAAATTTAGTAAATTTATAGTGGTAGCCCATCATTACTGCAATAGATTTTCCAGAGAGCTTTGTAAAATCGGGAATACTTTTGTCAGTAGTGCTGCGAGAGAAAAATAATTCGCCATCATTTAAAGGGAGAGCGTGAAAATGAATTTTTTTATCTTTCCAACCCCAGTTGAGATCTTCATAGAAAAATAGATCTACGGTATTGTTAGCAATTGCCTCATAACGTCTTTTGGCAGGAAGGGGAACAAGTTTAAATTCATATTGATTCTGAATTTGATTTAAAAGTCTTATGGTTTCTCTAATAATGTCTTTTGAGTCGTTTGCAATGTAGTAGGGCTTAAATTCATAAGCGCCAACCTTGATTACTTCTCGAGAAAATATGGAACAAGAAAAAATGAAAACAAATAAAGCAATAAAATTTTTTATACTCATAGACATAATGCCTTAATTGCAGTGAGCGTATGTTCTTTTGGGTGTTTAAAAATAGCAGAGCCTGCAACTAAGTTGTCCGCGCCACTGTTAATGGCAAGTTTAGATGTTTCAGCATTAATTCCGCCATCAATTTGAATGGTGTAATTTAAATTTAATTTTTGCCTTTTGTCTTTTAACCATTTAATTTTTTCAAGAGTCTCAGGCATAAATTTTTGGCCACCGAAGCCCGGTTCAACCGACATAACAAGAATCAGGTTAAGGGTTTTTAAAATTTCATCGCTAAGAACATCAATGGGGGTTTTCGGTTTTATTGATAATCCAACAGATGGATAAAGAGATTTTGCCTTAGCGATTAGACGATTTAGTTCAGTATAGTTGTTTTCAAATACTTCATAATGAAATGTGAAATTATGAATGTTGTATGCTTTAAAGGTGTCAACATAAAATTCAGGGTTAGTAACCATGAAATGAGCATCAAGTGGGTGCTCAGAATTTTTAGCAAGTAATTCGATAACTGGATGTCCGAAAGTTAGATTAGGCACGAAGTGGCCATCCATGATATCTAAATGTAGCCAAAGATTATCTATGCCAGTAAATCTTTTGAGCTCACTTCTAATGTCTAAGAAATCACATGCCAAAAGACTAGGTGAAATAATAATTGTCATCGAAATACCTTTATCAATCAATTTGAAAACTATTAGTTTTGTTTTTTAAGCCGTTTAATAATTCAAAATCAGAACAGCGTTTTTTTCCTTCAAGTTGAACTGTTTTTAGTCGCAAGGTTCCATCTACACATCCAACCAGTAAGCCTTTTGATCCAAAATCAACATCACCAGGTTTTAGTTTTTCTGTTGTGTTTTCTATTTCAAAAACTTTTAAGCGAGTTCCATTTAAAAAACAGAAAACACCAGGCCATGGGTCAAAAGCTCTTAAACGATTTTGAATTTCAGTACAGGTATAATTATTAAACTTTAAATAACCATCTTCTTTTTGCAGCGTTGGTGCAAAGGAAACTTGGTTTTCGTCTTGAGGAGTAAATATGAGTTTGTTCTGAATAATGTCGTCGATTAATATTCCCGTAGAAAGAGCTGCTTGAAATTTTAATCTGGTAAATAGCATGCCGCCATTTTCAAAAGAAGAAATGGCCATCTTGAACGAATGACAAACATCGCCAGCATCCATTTTCTTTACCATCTTTTGAATTGAAACACCGGTGAACTGATCTCCATTTAAAAGAGCATATTGAATAGGGGCAGCTCCGCGATACTTAGGGAGTAGAGATGTGTGGATGTTGAAGGCACCAAGTTTAGGAATTGCTAAAAGTCTTGTACCTAAAAACTGAGCAAAGGCGATTACGAGAAAAAAATCGATACTTTCATTTTCTAATTTTAAAAGTTCACTTTCTTCACGATTAATATTTTCAGTTTGCACAAGAGGAAGCTTGTGTGTTTTTGCGTATTCAGCGACCGGAGGGGATTTTAATTCTTGACCGCGTCCACTTGGTCGATCTGGCATTGTTATAATTTTAACAATGTTTATTAGTGGATGTTGGTGGATCATTTCCAGGGTAGAGACTGAAAAATCAGGTGTTCCAAAAAAAACGACGTTAAGTTTTTTTATCATGTTTTAACTTTTTTTTGATTTTTTAAGTATTTTTTTTCTAACAACTGTTTTTTTAACAGACTTAAACGTTCAATAAACACAATTCCATCAAGGTGGTCATTTTCGTGCTGAAGGCAAACAGCAAGTAATTCATCTGCTTCAATTGTGTGATGTTTCCCCCACATGTCTTGATAATCAAGGGTTACTAAAGATGCACGCTTAACTTCCTCGTAAATACCTGGTACCGATAAGCAACCTTCTTCGTACAGAATTTCGCCGCTCTTGTTTTTGAATACGGGATTAATGATCACGATCGGTTTAAAGTTAGATAGACGGTGCTCGACATTGCCTTCGGCATTAGTTACTTCTTCGCGATCATACCATATGTCCATCACGAAAAAACGTTTGCTTATTCCTATTTGGGGAGCGGCAAGCCCTATTCCTGGCGCATGATACATTGTAAAGAGCATGTCTAAACATACTTTTCTAAGATCATCGTTAAATTCAGTTACGGGTGTAGCAATTTTTTTTAGCACCGGTGCAGGATAAGTGTATATTGGTAATTTGCTGCCTTCTAATTTATAATTGTCTAAATATTTTAATTCCATAATGATCTATTCTTAACACAAATTAGCGCAATTTGCGATGGTAAAAGAAATAAAATATAAGCAACATTGTGAAGATTGCAGGCACTCCAAAGGTGGCGATCAATGGATGAATTTTAGAACTTTGGCCTAGGGTCATAAGGTATGAATAAATAAACCAATAAAAGAGTGTGAATGAAAAAACCAATCCAGCATTTTTGCCGAATGAACTAGTGCGACGATTGGGGGTAAAAATCGCAACAGCTGCTAAAAGTGCTAAAATTATGCAAATGACTGACACCGAGAATTTGTCATAAAAAAGAACTAAATATTCAGCAGTGTTTAATCCCGAGCTAGATAAGATAGAGATATATTCCCAAAGCTTTACAATGTTTAGTGTAGTGATGTCAGAATTAATCTTTTTAAAGTCAGACAGTGTTTCATTTATATTCAACTTATGTTCAGGGTAGGTATTTTCAATTGGAAAATCATCAAAGTTTAAATTAGAAATAATTTTAACATTTTTTAAAATCCATTGTCCTTGGTTTAAGTTGGATGCTGTTTGAGCTTCAATTTTTTCAGTAAGTTTATTTGTTTGATCAAAATAATAAATTTCGACATTAAATAATTGATCGGTTTTTTTGTCGAATGCTGAATAGTTGAAAAAATAATTGCCACTTTTGTACCAAACTTTTCCAGAGTTGATTGTATTGGCAGTTAGCCCCTTTGCTTGAAAAGTTGAAAAATTTCCATACATATCTTGCACGAGGTCTTTTTTAGATTTGGCGTATGGTAAAATATAAGAGTTGATTGAAAAAAGGATGAGCGCCATGAATGTAGCGATAATAAAAATATCACCCATAAACTCTTTGCGCGAATACCCGGAAGCAAAAATTGCAGTAAGTTCATTGGTATTTTTTAATTTATTAATTGCAAACAATGATCCAATTAGTGATGACACCGGAAAAATCTTAATCATGAAGTTTGGAATTTCAATAAGAAGACCGATGAAAACTTGATAGATGTCTGAGTTGGCACGCATGATACCATTGATGGTATGGCCAAGTGATAAAACCATCAAAAGGACGATTGCTGATCCTAAAAAAAATCGCAACCATTCTTTGAATATAATTTTTTTATAATAAGAAAACATTTTTGATCACACGGTGTAAAAGGTAGATGAAGGGTTTTAAGGTAACTTGTAATAAAAAAGAAATAAACTGAGATTGCTCAGCCTGTTCAACTAATACGGAAGAGTATCTATAGTACAATTCAATAAATTTAAAACCACCTTTATAGTTTTGAATAATACCCTTGAATGCTCTGAGGTCGCGGGTGACTTGGTGGTCTTCACCAAATGACATAGTAGCGATGTAGCATTTTTTTGAAGCAACGTGAATTTTTGTATATGCTTGCTCGAAAGCTTTATAATTATGCGCCATTTTTTTATTGTTAAATTTTCTAATTATTTGCGCATTCACGTGCTGGTATTTAAATCCAATTGAAAACTTAACGAATTGATCTAGGCACCGTAAGCATTCCCGTTGATGGTGAGGGCTGCGGTCAAAAGCTTTGGCCAAGTCCCAATAGGCGTGGGAAATTAATAATAATTCAGAAACGTCTTTTTCTGGATCAAACATAGTGGGAGAAAGATTTTCTTCGGTGGTATTTTGGTTACTTGCAAGAATCGCCAAGTATTTATAGTAATTATCAATTGCTTGTGAAACTTTTTCTTCGCGATAAAGTGTTTGTGCTTGTTTTAAATATTTTAGACGAGAACGAAAGATCTCTGCTTGGTGTTCTTTCTGTCTTTCTTCTTTTGGATCTTTTTTCTTTTTGTCGTCTGCCATTGGTATCCCTTAGTTCAAAATTAAAATCTAAATGATAGGCCAAAAGAGGTTTCCTTTAAGTCGTACGGGCTTTGTCCTTTAGAAGTACTACGTTGTATTTTGCTGTTTTTCATTGCGAAATCAAGTGCAAGCCTGGGTTGAACCCATGATAGCCCATAGGAATTTCCTCGCTCGTCATTTGATTTATCATTAAACATTCCCACTCTTAAAAAGAAATCATTAAAAATGTTGAATTGAATAGCTCCACGGTAGACGAGATGATCTGATAAATTTTGATCCCATCTTGAGCCCAAATCTGCAATTAGTGCTACCGATTGAGCAAAGCCATACTGAAATCCCATTACAGCTTTTGCATCTTGACTATGACCCTTAAAGAGATCAAAGGCTACGAGGCCAAATGTTAAATTCTTGTCTACAACGTGCAAAACGCCCATTGAAGTTTGTTGGTATTTTTTAGTATGTTTTATAGAGCTACTTAGCCCAATAGTGTCGTCACTCTTTCGATAGGAAAATCCAAGTGCAGAAGTTTTTCCAACAATCCCAGACATTGTTACGCCATAGCGATCTCTGCTTGAGTGGCCTTCCTCTTGCTTTAAGTAATGAAACGCTCCGCTGACACTTGGGTTTGCATCGCTAATGATAATACCCATGTCTTTTTTTTCAGATAAAGAAGGTGAGTTGTCGCGAGGAGAAAAGTCACCGTTGTTCATAGTTCCATAGAAAGACGATTGATTAAAAAATGACAGCGTCGCAGGATTGAGAATAGCCGCTTCTTCTAAGAGAATTGACCCAACCCCTGCTCCGGAGGTGCTTTTTAAGCGTGTTGTTTCAAAGTCGTGTATCCGAGAAAAACCATATGTTTTTAATGATAAAGAAAAGAGTGCTAAAAAAGTGAGCTTTTTGCTAAAATAGGGCATTATTAAATCCATTTAATAAGTATATATAAGGAAATTATAATGAAAATTCGAAAAGCTGTCATCCCAGTAGCAGGAAAAGGCACAAGATTCTTGCCAGCCACCAAACAAATTCCAAAAGAAATGATCCCGATAATAAATCTACCAATGATCCATTATGTAGTAGAAGAAGCCATTCTCTCTGGTATAGAGCAAGTTGTGTTTATCACATCAAGTGGGAAGCAAGCAATAGAAGACTATTTTGATCGAAATTTTGATCTTGAAGATTTTTTGGTAAAAAATGGAAAAATAAAAGAACTTGAGTTGGTAAGAAAAATTGGAAATATGGTTGAAGTAACTGCCATTCGTCAAAAAGAACAATTGGGTCTAGGACACGCAGTTTTGTGTGCAAAAGATATTATTGGAAATGAGCCCTTTGCTGTAATTTTGGGTGATGAAATTGTCTTAGGAAAAAACCCTGTAATTAAGCAATTAATTGATGTTTCATCAAATAGAAACAACTCATCAGTTATTGGGGTAATGGAGGTTGATCCACAAGAAACATATAAGTACGGAGTGGTTAAAGGTGAATTTATTGATCCGGCCAAGCGTACGATGAAAATGGAGGCCATGGTGGAAAAACCAAGACCTGAAGTGGCACCTTCAAATCTAGCGACCCCGGGACGCTATATTTTTAAACCAGAAATTTTCGATGCACTAAAGGTAATACCAAGAGGAGTTGGTGGTGAATATCAATTAACATATGCGATCAATTTGTTGTCCAACGAGCAAAGTGTTTACGCACATATTTTTGAAGGAAGCAGATAC
>CAYWBR010000093.1:0-9853 GCA_964456675.1 uncultured Bacteriovorax sp.
CCAAACGCCTCTGTTGTTTCAGGTGATGACCAATGTGGAACATTGAGAACGTTAAATCTTCCCGCTAAACTTTCATGCCCTGAAGATGTTAAAAAATGAGTCAATGAGGTAGAGCCTAGCACTACTACTCTTATTCCTCTTTTCCTTGTCATATCCCAGAGGGCCTTAACTCGTTCAACCCACTTATCAATTTTCTGTATCTCATCAATTACTAAGAGCGTTCCTTCTCCCTTACTTAGTGCTTTCTGCCAAATTGACTCTAGCCATGGCCCATGATCATCAACAACACTATCTGCAGAAAAATAAAACTTATGATTTTCCCATTCTCTCATCAAGTGCTCGACCGCCGTTGTTTTACCAACCTGTCTTGGTCCAACAATTAATTGAATTAATGGTTCATCGATTTCTAAGTTTGAAATTAAATTATCTACTACGGCCCTTCTTAAAGTGCCCCCAGCTCTTGGATGAATCCAAAATAGATCTTCTTTGGTAATTCCTAAATTTTTTAAAATATACTTTAAATCTTGTTTTCCAGTCTCTTCATTCAACAATAACTCAGTTGAAGGCTCTGGTGAGTTCTCACGAATTCTAATACGATAATTGACTTCACTATTTGCAGGGTTTTCAGCAATGAAAAGTGCTCCCATCATGTCATGGCCGCTCTTAAAATCAATTTTCAGTCTACTTTTTACTTCTTCTGCTTTTAAATAAGTTATTGCCATTGGTTTAAATTTTTCCATTCTTATTCTTCCCTTGGCTGCTTATTAATAAAATTAAAAACATTTATTGCAACATAGTCACCCGTATCATCGCTTCGCTTAAATATTCCAGGTCTTTCCCCTGACCAACTTGCCATATGTGGGTGCCCGTCTGAATTTGGTTCAACAAATGTATCAAATTCAATACCTCTTTTACCGGTAGGTAATTTTCTTTTATAAGCTTGTACTGTTGGAATATCGCTTCCTCGTGGCTCTTTTCCCCAAACCTCTTTTGAAAGTTCTTGCAACTCTGCAATTGAAATACTTTGCGTGGGGCTTTCTTTTCGATGATAGGACATATCTACTCCAACAAATGTCTTGTACTCGATTATATCACACAGAGGTAGATTGATCTACCTAAAACGGTAGCTTGATCTACCCCGAAACAAAAAAAGCGCTTAAAGCTATGATTTTAGGGGGTTTTTTGATCTCAACTTAACAGAGGTTTCAATGAGACTATCTTTATTGATCAATTCTTTCATAGGAGAAAAAATGAAGAATCGCTTTGTCATACTTCCATTTACTTTTTTAATAATTACCTCATGTGCTTCACAGGAAAAGGTTAAAGAAAAAAATCCTTTTGACGCTCTTACTTTAAAACAGAACTTAATTGAGAGTAAAGCGACTCAAGATCTAAGCAAGAAAGTGGATCCCAAACTTCTTCGCTACCTTGAAACTTTGAGTAAATTTTGATTTTTAAGTATTTAAAGATTAGGACTGATCAAATTTTATACAATTAACTTTTGACTATGTAATTATTGGAAAATTTAATTTTTTAAACATTTTTACTCTACAATTTCATCATGAAGAATTTAGAAAATATAATAATTCAATCTTTTGGAAATGAGCGATACTTATCAATGCAAATTGATATTACAAATGCTTGCAACATCTCTTGTACACATTGCTACCACCCAAACCATAAAAATGAAAATGCATTAAGCTTAAACCAATGGTTTGACGTAATTAACCAATATCAAGCTATATTAAAAAAAATGTTTCTTAAGCCACACATTATTATCTCTGGGGGTGAGCCGCTTACCTCTCCTCTATTAATGCCAATCCTTAATTACATTAAATCTAATTTAGAAAATTGTCATATATCTGTTCTTACTAATGGAACACTCGTTTCTAAATATCGAATTTCTGAATTAGCTAAATTTGAAAACTTAAGTTTTCAAGTAAGCATTGACGGACCAGATTCTGACACACATGATTCTTTTAGGGGCTACGGGAACTTTCAAAAAGCCATCGATGGTATAAGATTATTGCTTGAACATGGCTACGAAGTTAGCACCCTAGCAACGCTAACTAAATTCAACTGTAATCGCATTAATGATTTCTTCAAACTTGCACGTGATATTAAAGTAAGTTCAATGAATTTCACTCGTCTCATTGGAACTGGGACAGGTAAAAACCTAAGCTTACAGGAAGAACACTCAATAACACCAAGCTTACTCAAAACAACATTTCGCCAAATTATAATTGCTTCGGCTAACTACGGCGTTAGAACAGATACTGAACTACCTTTAATGAACTTAATCCACCCATCTTTAGGAAAAAGACATCTCTTCAGCGAGGGAATCGCCATAGACTATCAAGGCAACTTACTCGTTAGTAGCCGCTCACGCGTAAAAATTGGAAGCGTGCTTAACAACAATCTCTATACCCTTTATTTCAACAGTACACAGAGAAAAGAATTTTTAAATAAAAACAACTATGCGTGTTCCACTTGTAAGCATTTTAATTTTTGTGGTGGCGACTTGAATGCTAGCTATGCAGAACTTGGCTCTTTTTTTGAAAAAGACCCTGGGTGTTGGATTTCAGAAGAAATTGCTTAAACCAAAAAGGAGAATAAAATGAAAAAAATTTTACTCACACTAATTTCACTACTACCAATCTCAACTTTAAGTATGGCTGCGACTATAAAATTAAATGAGATCACAAGAGAAGAAAAAGTTCAATTAATCGAAGAATTAATTATAGAGTCTGGGCTATCTTTACCCACTAATCCAGAATCCGATAAAGAGCTCGATAGTGCTATAAAAACTCTACTTAAAAATGGCGTTATATTACAAAATGGTAAAATAAAAAAAGGCAGCGGTGGTGAGAGTGTTGGTGGGGGGTTCGGTGGTTAAGAAGATATTTATTGCTTTTTTCTCTATATCATTACTCATAGGACTTTTAATGAATATTAAAAAAAACAAATCAACAAATGAAATTAAATTCTGCTTTAATTTTCCTTGGCGAAACTTACATCCAGGAACACAAAATACATTAATTGGTGGCTTACTAATATCTCAACAATTTGAATCACTCGTGAAGATTGATTCCAACGGAAACGTAACTCCATCAATTGCAAGCAAATGGGAAATATCTGAAGATTTCAAAACAATTGATTTTTACATAGATAGTAATAAAAAGTTTCAGAATGGAAATTCAATTAAAAGTGAAGACGTTCTTGCTTCATGGAATAGATCTTTAAAAATGTCTCCGGAAGGACCAAATAATAGCTTAAGAGATGTTCTCTATAAGTTAAAGGGTTCAGAGAAAGGAAAAGATCTTAAACTCACTGAAGGTTTTAAAATTTATGACGACAATCATTTTTCAATAACTTTCAATGAACCCTTCCGACTTGCAATTTATTACTTACGAGGTGCTAGATTTGCAATTTACCAAGAAATTAATGATACAATTATTGGCAGTGGCCGTTATAGCTTTGATATCAACAATAATAACGAAAGTCTTTTTGTAAAAGACCTTTTGGGCAGTAATAATATTGTCGTGAACTCAAATCCTCCTGGTCAAGATATCCAACTTATAAGTAATAATAAATGTGATGTTTTATATGCTCCTCAGGGTTCGTCCTTAGAGGAGCTAAAGAGTTTCGATTATATTGACCATGTTGAAAGTGGTGATGCAATCCATCTTGCTTTGACTCTAAATACTAAAAATGGGATATTCACCGACCCTCGTATGAGAAAAGCTTTTCAATACTTAATTTTTTCAAATACCAACATTTCTGATGCATTTGTAGGAAACAACCCGTTGAACAGGGCCGATCCCCAAATTTACAACCTCTTTTCTCAGGGAAGACTTGATCCTGAAGAAGCTTATAGCATTATAAATGAAGGAAAAATATGGCTTAACGAATTTGAGGAAAAAATCAGTAAAAGCAATTTGACATTTTTGATAAACAATCCTGATTTTTTAAAAAAAGCTTTTAGTTTATCAAATATTGAAAAATCTGTTTTAACTACTAAAGAAAATTCAGAATATATAACAAAAGTGACTTATAATGGTTCACTTCAACAGGACTTTACTGGTGGCTTCATAAGCGTACTTTCATATGACCCAGACGGAATTTATCATGCTCTTGGGAGAAATGGGGCCATATTAAATCCCTACATGGCCAATGAAAAACTTTTTGATCTCTTAGAAACAGGTAGAGAAATCACTGATCGATCTAAAATTGACGATCATTACAAAGAAGTCTCACGTACGTTTTTAAGAGAAGTTCCTTTCATTCACCTAGGCTTCAGCAAGAATGTTCTCATTTATAATAAAAACAAGGTAAAAATTGGAAAAGATAGCTTCCGAAATTCACTTGATTTTTCTAGCATTGAGGCATTATGAAAAAAAACACATTAAATCAATGGTTTTTTGTACACTCTTATTTGCCTGTAATACTTGTCTTAAGTTTTTCATTGCTTTTATCCTTGTCGGTTTTTCTTTATTCTAGCCTACAGAGCATAAATTCAGCCAAAGTTTTCGTGGAAAAAACATCGCAAAATCTTTCGCTCGCAATACTACAAAAAAATCGTCCACAAATTGAAAACATCATAAGTACTCTTAAAAACACACAGGACATTAAACTTGTAGCAATCTGCAAAAGCAGCACTATATTCTTTGGTTCAAATGACGACACAAGTATTTGTACGAGTGATAACTTCTTAACAAATAGATATAATCTAACAAGTGAAAAAGATCTTAGTTTAAACATTCGTTTTGTTAACCCTGTTTCTACAAATGGCTTCAAGGTAACAATTGCCATTATACTCTCATCCATTTTTTTCACTTTATATGTTTTAAAACGCTTTAAAGAAAAATTTCAAAATGATTTAATTGGAGGAATATTAAATGTTGATAAGGAAGATTTTAATTCGAATATAATTGAAATTGAAAACTTGTCTATTGATTTAAAAATCACTCAGAATCTCAAGATTCAACTTGAAAAAGAAAAATCAATTAATTTATTTTCATTGCAAGTTTATCATGACATTAGATCACCCTTGAGTGTTTTAAAGTATTCCTTTTTAAGCGAATCGCAAAACGTTGATCGCACAATTGCGAACAGGGCACTAGAACGCATTACCTCTATAGTTGAAGGCCTTCTATATAGCTCAAAATCGGAGTCCAATAAAAGCTCTTTTGATAACCAAAACACAAAAATAACTACTGAAACAGTAAACATTTTAGATTTTCTTGAACAAATTATTAGTGAAAAAAAGTTAGAATACCTACGGTTTGACCTTATAAGTATTAATCTGTCTCATGAAGGTATTTCAAAACAGGAATTAGTAAAATTAAATAAGGTTGAATTATCCAGAATAATTTCAAACATAATTAATAACTCTATCGAAGCAATGGGCTTCAAGGGTGTTATTCTTGTTAAATTGATAAAAGCTAAATCTAATGTAACTATTACTATTTCAGACAATGGCGGTGGCATGCCAGAAAATATACTATCTCAATTAGGCAAGGCAACATATTCAACAAAAGAAAGTGGTCACGGCCTAGGGCTATACCATGCAATCAATTCAATACAGAGGCAAGATGCAACTATACAATTTGAAAACATCCAAGGTGGACTGAGAGTCTCTCTGACTTTTGAGCTTATTAACAATATTGATCTAAACTATGTTCTTATCGACAACGATGAGCTTACGCGAATGTTGTGGGAAAACTCTGCTAAACATAAAGGTGTAAGGTTACGCACATGTAGCAATGTTAAAAATTTTCAGCAAATAAAGAATTTAATTAATAAAGAGACCCACTTCTACATTGACTCTGAACTTGATGACCAAATCAAAGGTGAGGATTTTGCAAGACTTTTACATAATGAAGGATATTCAAATTTATATTTAAGTACAGGACATCGTCCTGAAAAATTTATGGAGCATTGTTACTTAAAGGGCATTATATCAAAAGCGCCGCCTTTTTAAGTAAGAATATCATAATAGTACCAGGTGCTTTTAAATTTGGGCCCTCTGCTTCATCCAAAAACTAATATTTCATTGATACTTAATAAATAAAATTGAGATTTTTTCAACACCGACATAGCGTTTTTTTAGGCTCAGCTTTCACTCTTTGTATTTTATTCCAAGTTCAACTTACTACTCGAAGTATTAAAGTTTTGTTTTAGTTTTAATGAAATAATTTTTGCAGAAGTTGGTGCATGTTGAGAAGTAATTCTCGCATACCCTAATTCAAAAATATATTTCTCAAGGGTGGTTAGAAATTTTTTATAAATCCCCTTATTTTGATGAGCAGGCAAAATACCAGTATTTCGCATATAGAACGTTTCAAAATCTTCCATTTCTCCTTGGGACCAACCTACAACTTTGCCTTTATGCTTTATTAGGAATCTTTCAGCATGAATTTTTTTATATTCTAAATAGCAAGCCATTAAAGATTTATTTTCCCTACTATCGGGCAAATTGGCCTTAGTGGTTAGGGAGCATACTTTTGAAAGCAGGAAACGCAATGACAATTTAATTTTATAAATTATCCTCTAAAGACAACCTAAAGTGTGCCTGGCACCTTTTTTGCCATCAAAAATTCAAAGCAAGTATATATACATGTAATTACTATGTTTTTTATGATTTCTAGCAAGTTTATAAATTAATAAATTGCTGTATTTACATTGTAAAGATAAAATTTGCGTATGGATATTCAAAGTACAGTAGAAATGCCTAAATTTATTGATGATGGGAGACTAGACGGTCTCTTAGAAATCATTAAAAATATTAAGACTGGCCATGAATTAACATTATCATTTGTGAAAACAGAAAATATCACCCCTGCTGGTCATGCAATATTATTTGCACTTTTAGAAATAGCTTCTGAGCAAAAAATTAAATTGAAAATTCAAAATGTTAAAAAAAATTTGAAATTGCATTCTGTGTTTTTAAGCCTTCAAAATACAACAACTGTTTTGAATGGGTTTTTTAAAATAGAAACCCTGAGAATGCAGGAAGATAAATTTCTTGTATACGGAAAGAGCTCTGGAATTGCACCTGAGTTTCTAATTCAATTAGAAGAAAAATTTAAAAATATACTTTCAGAAGATGTATTGTGGAATATAAGTCTTATTATAAATGAACTTATGCAAAATACAGTCGATCATTCGACTGCGGAGAGATATTTTATCTATGCAGGTGTTAATAAAGATCATTTTGAATTTGGAATTCTTGATATGGGAGTAACAATTCCGGCAAAGCTCGAAACAAAGTACCAATGCAGTTCAGATGAAGAATATCTTGAAAAAGTTTTTGAAAAAGGCGTTGGGACAAGAAGGGATCGAGCAGGCGGTTTAGGTTTATATTATCTTTTTGAAAACATCAAAGACCTAAAAGGTCGCTTGGTGGTGTTAAGTAGAAATGCACAAGTTCGAAAAAATTTTGGGTCAAGAAACTATAAAACAACAAAATTAAAATATAAATTATCTGGAACTTGGTGCATGGCTAGTATTCCGTTGGAACAATTATGAAAATAATCATTCGTGAAGAATTTAAAAATGATTACACAACAAGAGTTGCAGGTGAAAGATTAAGAAATATAATTTTGACTAATGATGAAAAGATTATCTTAGATTTTTCAGAGTTAAAAATTGCGAGCGCCTCATTTTTTGATGAGGGCATAGCGAAGCTTTCATTAGAAGGATGGTCTACTGATATGTTAAATGACAGACTCAGTGTTGAGAATATCTTTAGAAAAGATATGGAGCTTTTAAAATCTGTCTGTTTAGAAAGAGGGCTCAAGATAATCTAAAAAGTGCCTGGCACCTAATTGGGCACCTAACGGCTTAATTTCATGTGCTATAGCGATCTAACGTTACATAAAATACTAAAATAGCTAGAAAGTGAATGCTTATAGTGTTAAAACATGATATTCTTTGAAACATGAAGAGACAGATTCTAAATGAACTTTTAACTTGGAAAACAAAAGAAGGCCGAAAGCCACTTATTCTTCAAGGTGCAAGACAAGTTGGAAAATCCTATATCGTTAAAGAATTTGGAAGTAACTATTTTAAAAAGTTTTTGAAAATCGATTTTTTATCCCAAAGAAATTTCCATCCTATTTTTAAAAATGAAAGCTCTTTAAGTGCAGACGAAATTTTAAAGCAAATATCTTTACTGGCAAATGAATCGATTTCACCAAGTGAAACGTTATTATTTTTTGACGAGATTCAAGAGTGCCCTGAAGCCTTAACCGCCTTAAAGTATTTCGAAGAGGAAATGCCAGAGTTGGCCATTATAGGGGCTGGAAGCTATCTAGGAATTATGGCAAATGAGAACTCGTTTCCTGTGGGTAAAGTTGAGTTTTTAAAAATGTTTCCAATGAATTTTGAAGAATTTTTATTGGCCTTCGATGAAAAATTGCATAGCCTATATGTTGAAATAAAAATTACGCAACAAGAATTAAAAAGTATTCCAGAAGTTTATCATCAGAAATTTATAGAAGCATGGAAGGACTATCTTTTTGTAGGTGGAATGCCAGAAGTGGTAAAAACATTTATAAAATTTCATAAAGAAAAGGATTCACGTGCGTCCTACTTAGAAGCGAGGAGAATTCAAGAGCAATTAATTACAGGTTATCAGTCAGATTTTGCAAAACACGCTGGTGCAGTCAATGCGACTCATATTTTAAATGTCTTTGATGCTGTGGCAATTCAGCTAGCAAAAAGTCACGAAGAAGAGGTTCAGAAGTTTTCATTTTCAGAAGCGATCCCCAATAAGCGTGGGTTTGTGAATGTTCGAGGCCCATTAACTTGGCTTGTGAAGTCTCATTTAGTCATACAAAATTTAATCGTTAAAAAAGTTGAACATCCGCTGAAAGCATTTGCGAGTGATAATAAGTTTAAGCTTTATTATCTTGATGTAGGTCTTTTGGGAGCTGTGTTGCAGTTGCCATTTGAAAGCCTCTTGAAATCTCAATTGGGACACTACAAAGGATTTATTGCGGAAAATTTTGTGGCAACAGAGTTGGCAAGTACATCAAAAACTTCGTTTTATAGCTGGCAAGAATCCCGGGCCGAATTGGAGTTTCTCATCGTAAAAGATGGAGATATTTGTCCAGTAGAGGTCAAGTCTTCGGAAAAATCAACTAGAGCAAAAAGTTTGGAATCTTATTCTTCAAGGTATCATCCAGAAACATCTTATAAATTAAGTTTAAAGAATTTAGGTTATAACGAAGACAAAAAACTAATATCGTTGCCAATTTATTTAAGTGGTAAAATATTCTAAAGACAACTCAAAGGTGCCTGCCTAGATTTTTATTTTGAAAGGGTAATTGATAAAATTGCAGTAGATATAGATATGAGCGTAAACATCACTTTGAGAATTTCTTTAGTTCATTTACATATTAGCTCATTATGCTCTACCTTATTTCACAAATTAATAAATCAATATAGATAAAAATCATTAATAATACCATTAACGAATCCATTACCGCTTAAGAGTTTAATTTTACTTGACATAGTCTCTTCTGAACAACGGCAATATTCTTTTAAAAATTTTGAATTAAGACTTCCAAATGATGCTATCGATAAGCTTGATTTGTATTTAGAATTGAAATTTTCAACAGAGTTTGAAAATGATCTCCCTCCGTTTGTAGCATTTATTTCATGTATAAAAGTTAGCAGCAAATCTGGCTTCTCATTTACAACATGATTCTTCAAGTCTTTCGCGCGAATATTTCTACTGCTATTTCTAACTAGATTCTCCTCAGATCGTCCAGACCAAATCACTCCATCATTACAGACAAGTGGAGCAATTCTACCAATTCCATCAATTCTAACCACATCATTTTTC
>CAYWBR010000094.1:0-9118 GCA_964456675.1 uncultured Bacteriovorax sp.
CAACAAGCCCAACTCTTTTAGATGATGCCATCGGTTTATATAAAGGAAAATCTTGTAAAAATGCATCTAGGACAATTCACGCTTGGCACCCAGGTGGAAACGCCAACATTATGGAAAATTTAAATAATGGTTTAGGTGCCCCTCTTGAATCAATAGTAACTGACATTTTGGCGTCTAAAGGAGCAAAAAGAAACGAAGGGACATTTGACTCCGTTGTAAATACAGAACCAGAAATAGAAATATCTGACCCCCCACTAGAGGTAAACAATACTCCAAGAAATTTTTTCAAATCATTCTTTGATGCGATTGGGGACTTCTTTAAATCTATTATCCAAGCAATATCTCAATAATTATTTTCCGCAAGAGTTCCTTCAATATTTCTGCGGAAATATTTGGCTTCGCTAATATTCCTGCGGAAATATTTGGCTTCGCTAATATTCCTGCGGAAATATTTCATACTGTTCGATATGGTAATTATTCTCTGATCGAATTGTTATGCTTTTTCCGTGAGCTTCTTCTAATGTCTCGATCAAATCAAAATCTTCACCACATAATCTATTGGTTACTTCTGGGTGAGCAAAAATTGAAACTTTTTGAGCTTTTGACTTTGCTAAAGCTTTATTTAATTCACGAATCAATTCATAACAAACAGTAAGTGTAGATTTTACTCTCCCCGTACCTTCACAATAAGGACAAGGCTCACACATAACTCGCGCCAAAGTGTCGCGAGTTCTTTTACGTGTCATCTCAACAAGCCCTAAACCAGATATTGGAAGCACATTGGTTTTTGCACGATCTTTTTTTAGTGCTTCTAACAATGCATTATAAACAGTCTGGCGGTTCTCAATTTTCTCCATGTCGATAAAATCAATAATAATGATTCCACCGCAATTTCTAAGTCGCAATTGATAGGCAATTTCCTTAACTGCTTCTAAATTTGTTTTTAAAATCGTTTCTTCGAAAGTTTTTCTACCGATAAATTTTCCAGTATTAACATCGATTGAAACTAAGGCTTCTGTTTGATCGATATTGAGCGATCCTCCCGATTTTAAAAATACTTTATTGCCTATTGCGCGCTCAAGCTCTAGGTCAATATTAAATTTTTCAAACAGAGGAACCTCTTCATTTTGATATAATTTATATCGTCCCTTTATATTTGGGAGAAACTTTTGTACGAATCGTTCTACTTCTTTCAAGTTCTCTTTATCATCAACGATAATCTCATCAACATCTTCATCGGTGATATCTCTCATTACTCTTTGAATGAAGTTCAGATCTTGATAAATCAAACTCGGCGCTTTTGACGTGGTAGATTTTTTCTGAACGTCCTTCCACAATTTTACCAATAAATTATAATCAAACTTTAAAGTTTTATAACTTTGGCCTTCGGCAACAGTTCTGGCAATTATTCCAGTTCCCTCAGGTCGAATTGTCTCTAGCACCTCTTTTAATCTCTCGCGTTCTTCTTCTGATTCAATTCTTCTCGACACACCAGTGTGCTCAATAAAAGGCATAAAAACAATATGTCGCCCAGCAAAGGTTAAATGTCGTGTAACTCTTGGCCCCTTGGTGGAAATTGGCTCCTTTGCCACTTGAACCAAAACTTCATCGCCTTCTTTAATAAATTCTTCGATACTAATGTCAGGACGAAAACGCATATTAACAGCTTCTGAAAGTGTGCTCATTTCATCGGGAATAACTTCCCCCATTCTGCCACTTTCCTCAATGCTCTTTCTGGATTTCTCGGCCATCTCACGCTGTTCTTCCAAGGTCGGGATATAAGCATCGTCAACGTAGAGAAAAGCTGCTTTTTCAAAACCGATATCCACAAAGGCAGATTGCATTCCGGGTAAAACCCGAATAACCTTTCCCTTATAAATATTTCCAACAAATGGAAACTCTTTGTGGTTTTGAGGGTGATTGCGCTCCATTAAGAAATCGAGAATCTCGTTGTTCTCAATAAGAGCTGCCCGACACTCATTGAGTGTCTGGTTTATGATAAGTTGTTTTGCCATGAAAAATCCTTTAATTTTTAAATCATATACATTCTATCAAAGGATTCTAACTAGATCAAAAATCGGCAATAAAAGTGAGTAAATGACATTTGAATTAGAAGGTAGTGCTAAAGCTTAACCATTCACTTTGTTTATAAGAATCAAATAATGATGCTTTACTAAACTCTGACCTAGATAACCGAGCAAAAGAGTCGGCCGTATCGACCTTAATATCTGCGGAATATATTGTAGACGATGTTTTAGTTGCTTGATTATAAATCACTATTCCGACGCCTAAAATTATACCAAGCGCAGCCCCCATAGAAACATTCTTCAAATTTTTTGAAGGTTCATCTTCAAAGGATAATGTAGAAAGTCCGAGAACTGCTCCAGCCGCCCCGGCCCCAAGAACAATATACAAATCTGTCATAGGTCCATCTGCACTCGCAGCATTTTCCTGCGCATAAGCATTAGGAGTATTAAACATTAGTGATACTAATAATAAGAGTATAATTTGTATTTTTCGTAATATCTTGTTTAATTCTTTCATAAATTTTCCAATCTCTCTCGCTCTTTTCTGGCCTATGTTTTAATCATTTTTTATTATGTCTATCTAATTTACTATTACCAACTAATTTCCACCAAAAGGCTTTAACCCCATGGCTATTAACTTTACTGCATACAATATTATACAAAAGAAACGAGATAAAGAAAGACTATCATCTGAAGAAATAAAATGGTTTATTAGTGGTGTTACCGATGGCTCTATTGCAGATTACCAAACTGCTGCACTATTAATGGCAATTTACTTAAATGGTATGGACAAGGAAGAAACCAAAGCTCTTACTAATGCCATGCTGTACTCAGGTAAAGTATTAGACTTTAAATCATTAAATTTTATCGACAAGCACTCGACTGGAGGAGTTGGAGACAAAACATCTTTTATTCTTGCTCCTATCGCTCGGGCATGCGGTGTAAAAGTGCCAATGATTGCAGGCCGAGGCTTGGGTCATACTGGCGGGACGGTTGACAAGATTGAAGCCGTAAGCGGCTTTCGAACAGATATCAGCTTAGAAGAGTTTCAAACTGCAATGAAAGAAAGAGGGATGGTTCTCATTGGGCAAACCAAAGAAATCGCCCCTGCAGACAAAAAAATATATGCTCTTCGCGACGTAACAGGAACCATTGAATCGATTCCATTAATCACAGCTTCTATTATGAGTAAAAAACTCGCAGAAGGAGCAGCGGGAATTGTTATGGATATAAAGGTGGGCGAAGGTGCCTTTATGAAAGATACCAAACGAGCTCGCGCCCTTGCGTCCTCCATTTTAGAGACAGGCGTGCGGTTTAAAAAAAACATGATGACAATGCTTACAGATATGAATCAACCACTAGGCAATACCATTGGCAATAGTTTAGAAATTATCGAATGCGTTGAGACTTTAAAAGGCAAAGGCCCTAAAGATTTAACCGACCTATCACTTAGTCTGGCCGGAGGAATGGTTTATTTAGCAGGTTTGGCCAAAAGCCATGCTGAAGGAATTAACAAAGCTAAAGATGCTCTTGAAAGTGGTGAAGCACTAGCTAAATTCAAAGAGATGATCATCGCCCAAAACGGGGACCCTGCTTTTATCGACAATTACAATCTACTCCCGATGGCCGCCAAAAAAATTGAGGTTAAAGCAAAAAGCTCCGGATATATTAATCGAATTGCCTGCAAAGAAATGGGACTTCATTGCGTAAGATTAGGAGGAGGCCGCAGCAAAGCTGATGACAAAATTGACTTTGGGGTTGGGTTTACTTTAAATAAAAAAGTCGGTGACTTGGTAAAGAAGAATGATTCGCTTTTAACTGTTCACTATAACGAAAACCAAAAATCAATTGTAGACTCAATCATAAAAGAAATCACTACAAACGATATTGTAATCAAAAAAACTAAGCCGACAAAGAAAAAGCTAATTCAAGATATCAAAGTTAAGATTGTGAGAAAAAAATGAGTATAACTAATCAACCAGCATTATTAATAATGCATCAAGAAGCTGTAAATTATTTAAAATCACGTTTTACACATATTCCACGTACTGCCGTAGTACTAGGCTCGGGGCTTGGAGATTTTGTAGACGAACTCCAAGATAAAATAACCATCCCCTATTCAGAAATACCTCATTTTAAAGTTACAAAAGTTGAAGGTCATCAGGGAACTCTCACCTACGGTACAATTGAAACTACTCCCGTTCTTCTATTGCAAGGCAGAGTCCATGCCTATGAGGGATATGCTTTATCAGAAGTAGTATTTGCGGTAAGAACCTTAGCTCTTTTAGGCGTTGAAAATTTTATCCTAACTAACGCTTCTGGCGGAATTAATTTAACGTACAAACCAGGGGATCTCTCCTTAATCATAGACCATTTAAACCTCACAGGGACTACTCCACTAATTGGTGCAAATATAGATTCTTTTGGACCCCGCTTTCCTGATATGGGTGAAGCATATAATCCATATTTAAATTCAATTATTTTTGACAGCGCTAAAGAATTAAAACAAAACTTACACAAAGGAGTATATGTCGGCGTGCTAGGTCCAACCTATGAAACTCCTGCGGAAATCAAAATGATGCGAACTCTCGGTGGTGACATGGTTGGAATGTCTACGGTCCCTGAAGTTATCGCACTTCACCACATGGGGAAAAAAGTAGCTGGAATATCATGTATTACAAATATGGGAGCTGGAATCTTAAACCAAAAACTAAAACATGAAGATATAAAAGAAGAAGCATTAAAAGCAAAAGATTTTTTTACTAACCTTTTGAAGACCTCAATTATAAAAATAGGATAATCAATGACTGATAAAATCATCACTCTTTTGAGAGAAAAAGCAATTGCTCAATCAAAACTTGCCTACGCCCCCTATTCAAATGCACATATTGGTTCGGCGCTTGAAACTTCAAATGGAGATATTTTTAGCGGTAACAATATTGAAAACTCTAGCTACGGTGGCACAGTCTGCGCAGAGCGAGTGGCTATTTGGAAGGCAATGTCTGAAAAAGGGGCAACTAAAATTAAGCGAATATATGTCTACTCAAAAGATGGATGGCCACCTTGTGGAATGTGCCGCCAAGTTATGAGTGAATTTGCTGATGAAAACATGGAAGTTACTATTGGTGATGAAATAGGAAATCAAAAAACATTTAAGTTTACTGAGTTACTGCCATTAAGTTTTACTCCCGATTACCTAATTAAAAAATAACCAGGCCCATTTTAATGTAAACTTAGGGATTAGCGATGGACATCAATATTACTGAACTATTTTCCGTAACACTTATATTATTTTCAGTCATCGATATTCTGGGAGCAATTCCATTTATTATCCAACTAAAAGAAAAATTCGGGGAACTTCAAAGTGGAAAAATTACTATTATTTCAGGCTTCCTGTTATTTAGTTTTCTCTTTGTTGGAGAATCCATTTTAAAACTTTTTGGAGTTGATGTTGAATCTTTTGCCATTGCAGGAGGACTCATTATGTTTTTTTTGGGGCTTGAAATGGTATTAAACATAGAAATTTTTAAGCACGACCCTCACCACGACATGAAAAGTCCAATTGTTCCATTAGCTTTTCCTCTTATCGCGGGTGCTGGCTCCATGACAACTCTTATTTCCTTAAATGCTGAGTATGCAAGGATAAATATTATTTTAGGAGTATTATTAAATTTAATATTTGTTTATTTCGTTCTGAAATCATCACGATTTATAACTAAATATATTGGCCCCGCTGGAAGCGTAATTCTAAGAAAATTTTTTGGAACAATTTTATTAGCAATGGCCATAAAACTGATTCGCAAAAATTTTATTGGAATTTAAACTTTTGGCAACAGTATGACAAAGGTCGTAGGTGCAGTATTTTTAACATAAATCCTTCCACCGTGACTCTTTAATACCTTCCGACAAAAATAGAGCCCAATGCCTAAATTAGATTGAGAGTCTTTTTTTGTAGAGACAAATGCTTCAAATATTTGCTCGCGCAACTTCTCAGGAATGACAGGAGTATTATTTTCAAATTCAAAATATACATCTGTATCTTGACAAAAAATTGTCATCTTCATGGATGGATTTTGTCCCGCTTGCATTGCCTCTTTGGAATTTTTAATTAAATTATCTAACACTTGATTAAATAAAACCACATCTGATTTTATAAAAACCTCTGACAAATTTTCAGGCACATAATTAATTAAAAGATCTGGTTGCAGGGACTCTAAAACATCTACAAATTGAGTTAGCTGAAATTTTTTTAAATAAACATCTTTAGTTCCACGTAACTGAACGCGAACATTGGTGATAATTCGAGATATATATTCCAGATCATCCCTTAAATCGTGTAAACTTTCTAAGCAATTTTGTCCTTTAGAAATATATTTTTCGATTAATTCAACCCTTGAAAGTGACCTGTTTAATGGATCAACTATTTCATGCATAAGTATTGAACTAATTTCTCCCATAGACGAAAAATTTAAATGCCTCTTTTTATTCTTACCAAACTCAATCCCAAGCTCTACCGCTTTATAAATTTCACTTGGGTGACATCGTTTTTCAAGAAAAGCGTATAATCCATATTTCACGGCCTCAATAGCAATTTCTTTAGTTGCAAAACCTGTTAATAAAATTAAAGGAGTACTTATACTAGAAGAATTTATATATTGGGCCAATTCTATTCCATTGCCATTCTCCATTTGATAGTCAGATAGAATTAAATCAAATTCTTCTTCTGCCAATATCGCTTTTGCAAGATTTCCAGAATGGCATAATTTAATTTGCCCAAGGGCGCTAAGTAGATCTTGATAGAACGTTGCAAGAACTAAATCATTTTCGACGATTAAGATTTTATTCAACCTACACCCTACACGTTAAGATTAGTCGCGTCTTCATAATCAGTGGCATCGAACACATAACCATGACCTTTTTTGGTAGTGATTAATTTTGCATGATCACCAAGCTTTTTTCTAAGAATACTTAAATGCGTATCAAGTGTCGTCGTACTAACCTCTGGAACATTATTCCAAATATGCGCCATTATCTCTTCTCTTGAAACAATCCTTTTCTCATTATTCGCTATATAACGAAGTAGACGATACTCTTTATTTTGCAATTGAATCAGATCATTTTTTATCTTGATGTAATTTGAGTCATCAAAAAATTGAACGGCTTTGGTTCGGCTACGGTCTTTATCCAATGTCGCCTCTTTCGATTTTTGAATTTTATTTTTAATTCGGGCCACTAATTCCAAGTTACTTATGGGCTTTACCAGAAAATCCTCTGCTCCCATATCAAGCGCGTCTATTAAATTATTTTCTGCATATTCACCCGTAATCATCACAACTGGAATGCTTGGTTTTTGCAAACGCAGGCGCTTTAGCACTTCGTATCCATTAACAATTGGCATATGCCAATCTAGTAAAATGAGGTCACACTCAAAATCTGGCAACTGAAATAAAAAATCTTCAGGCTTTGAAAATGTTTCGATGTGAAATTCTCCCTGAAGTATTTCTGCGTAAAGTTTAAGATTTTTGTCTAAATCATCGATAATTGCAATCTTCATAATCCCTCAAGCATGGCCGATCACCATGGTGCTGTAGCATAAAAAACTAAGCTAAGTATTTAAATTGTAAAAGAATAATGGTCATTGGAAAAACTCTTTATCTTTAAATAATCTTAAGAAAGATAAAGAAATGATGTTTAGTGATAATTAATTTATTGAAATTAAAAGGTTTGATTTGGTGGGCGTTGAGGGGTTCGAACCCCCGACATCTACCTTGTAAGGGTAGCGCTCTCCCAGCTGAGCTAAACGCCCAAATCATTCGGTGCCCACAAATCTAGGCTATTGGGCATTATTCGTCAATTATTTTTTTCCTAATATGTGAAAATTGTCACTGGTGTCATTTTGGGGTCTTGTCAGTGAATTTTTCAAGCTGTAAATCAGCGCTACTAAAAATTTAGAACATATTAAATAACTGATAATTTTTTATTATCAAAACAAACGCAAAGAGGAGTTCACTATGAAAGCATTGGTTTCTACACTTGTACTTGCCTTTTCAATATCAACAATGGCAACAACTGCAACTGAGGGTTTAAAAACTATCGTTGAAGCTGGCACATTTAAAGGTACAGATTGTACCGTTACTGTATCTCACTCTCAAAATGTTTCAACAGTTCATGTAACTCAAGATGGTACTACTGAATTTTTCTCTGTTATGGATATTACTTCTTCAACAAACTATAGTGCACATTTTATTGAATCTACAGGTGAAGTGTACGGTCATCAAGTAATGAGATTTCCTCGTTACCTAGATGGCGGTGTAAAGAATTTTCATGCTAAAAAATTAGCAAATGGAAAAGCAACTATTTCAGTTTCAACAATTTTATTAGATCATCGTGGCAATGATGCAAGCACATATGCAACTTGTGAATTCTCTAAATAAAAAAAAAGATGGCCCAAAACTTTAAGTTTTGGGCCTTTTTTATCCCTATTTTAAATTTTCAAAAAATACATCATATATCTGATGTTCTTCTAGTTTACCGTTTTCTGATCGTACTTTAAAAGTTGAACTTCCTTGAAAAATTGCCTTATTTCTTTCCAAACGGTATGTCTCATTATAATTCAAATCTATCGATTCAATTTTAAATTCTTTTATAGAAACGATTTCACCAATTTCATTTTTAGAATTAGAATTTTTATCTTTTCACAAATACAACTTAGAGAATGCCTTATCACGTTTATTCAAAACTCCATCTTTATTTGAATCTAATTTTTTTAATTTAGTAAACCCATTACGATTATCTTTATCATCTCCAAATAAGTTTTCAGCTTTTATCTCATCTTTGGAATTATCTAACTTTACTAAAAAATAGCCTGGGTGATCTACTTCTACCCATGAAGTTGTTATGTCTTTTCCCCTTAATAAATTCGAAGACCCTGTAAAAGTCGGATAATTATCATCAAAGAAAAACATTAAAGGAGAATGGAATCCACCACAAAACCCATCTTGCCCTGGAAAATCAGCAGTGATTTGTAAAAACTCGCTCGCTTCTTTATAGCCACTTTTCAATGAGTTTTTCTTAATATCAATTTTTGTTCC
>CAYWBR010000095.1:0-8826 GCA_964456675.1 uncultured Bacteriovorax sp.
GCTGGATCATTTAGTAAATCGTACACCGTAAACAATGTAGCATTCTCTACATGCAGCGCCGTTTGAATGGCATTACGCAGCACATATTCTATGCGGTGGCCTCCAGTATCGTCATCAGAGAATATCTTACGAAATACCGATACTACGGATTCAGTCACGAGGTCTTTCTCGCGTAGTAATTCGTCGCCTTCAAGCCCTGGCCTAAGTTCGAGTAAATTTAAGCCAATGGGATGCGCTAGGTCATCAGGGTTAAAGTAAATAAGATCTTTAGCGCGTTCTTTCGGGATATATTCCAGCAATGTCTCGGCCATATCTCCATGAGGATCAACGACGGCTACGCCTTTCCCGTTTTGTATATCTTGCACGAGCGCATACTGTAACATGGTGGTTTTACCGTTGCCAGTGCCACCAATTATAAATACATGACGTTCACGCTCAGCAGCCGTGAGCCCAATTGGTGACACGTCTCCATGATGATTATTCTTGCCAAGTAGTACATCAAAATCACCATTTTTCATCGCTACCGTAGACGGCAACGATCGGCTATGAGATCGAACTACACCTTCAGTTTTTATCAAACCATACGGAAAATGGTATATATCTGCAATCTCGGAAGTCGAGTAAATATCACGGTGGAGATTAAACAAGGCCGGCAAACGATTATGGAATTTGTATTCGTTGAATTTAAATCGTATAGATCGAGGGAATTTGCTCTGCAGTTTAATTTCCTGAAAACCAGGCACCGCTATAGTAGACAGCGAACTAACAACACCTTTGTAAGTCTCGTTAATCTCCGAACCGCTTCGTCGCTCAACGTATACCCTTATACTCGTTTTGAATAGTGGTCTACTAAGCTTCTCGAGCATTTGATCGTACAGTTTTTGGAGCGGGGTTGGTATTTGCGGTTCAGGCGCTCTAAGTTTAATGAAGAAATCTATAACAAAAAGAATAGACATTATAAGTAGCCCGTAACCGAAATCTGCAAGCATGACCGAGCCGCCTATGATCCATACCCACTTTCGGCTCATGACAAATGCCCTAAATCTATGATCTATTGTTGCGTATCCCTTATTAAGTATTTTGTTATACAGCTTGGTAGTCCATCGTGAATAGTGCGGTGCTATCACAACTTGCAAAATGGTTGCTTCATCAACATTTAACTTATTAATTGATCCGAGTAAATATCCTACCAGATCGCTTTGACGTATATCTGATTGCTGCTTAAATGGGTAAGCATAGTGTCTTTGTTGCCCAAATTCAAAAATATTGTACCGAGTACCAACTATATTTTGTAATTCGGCTGAAGGTGATTCCGTTTGCCTAAATTTCGATTCTGGTAAGTAGCTCGCAAGGTGTCTTTGTAGGGCGTCTGCACTTTGACTACGGACAGATAATACATACCGAACACCGCCTTTTCTGGTAGAAACTATCTCCAGTGAAAGCACGTCTTTAGCCTCCTTGCGTGTTGCGCGGCGACAAAGAAAATCTTCAAGTACTGTAAATAGCTGTTCAGTAGCATGTGAAGATTTCTCGGAGACATGTGGTGGAGTAATTTCAAGAAACACTCGATCCTCATGACGCAGCTTATTGAAGTTAATAACACCTGCAATCAGTCTCCAGATTGGCTCGATGATATAAATATATATAAAATAGCCAATTACAAGATAGAAAATTGAAAATAATACTACCGACTTAACAGAATCACCAAACCAGACTTGCCAATTCATCAAATCGGAAGAAGCTATGAGCTGCAGAACATTTACAACTGTAATATCTTGCATGGTACTCAACAAAAACATAAAAATAACACCTTGCACATATGCATCTAATAGTATCTGAAATATCACTCACAACAAAACTAATTTGGCGCATTATCTAGAATTCGTTATACACAAAAAAGGGGAAGAGATAGCTGAATGAAGAGTAATCTTGTCATTTTTATCAAGAATACTTGTCGTATAGCTCAAGCAAGGGCAAGATATGAATTTATGCGCTAAGCTTCTTTGCTATATCTTGTTTACGCTTTTCTCGCTCTTCACTCAGTTGTCTTTGCCGTGCCTCTCTGCCCATGCCAAATACCTCGTAAATAGTGTCACCGGCAGATGTGGGTATAATTGTAGTCTCACCACCCGTCACATCAGCCTCATAGTGTTCCTCTGGATCATCCCAATCGTCTTGGGTTACCTTTCGTAGGTCTACAGCAACTTCTTCAGTTTTTGAGAATACTAAACCCGTATGAGTAAGCTCGCTTGCTTCCTCGTCCATATATCCAATCTTATATGAGTTGATGAAAAGCTCAAGCTCACGAGTCGAAAGCCTAACAACAACACCCGATGCCTCTAGATAGTTATCGTATGAGATAGATCCGTTAAGAACTGAGCGAAAAAGCTTGGCAATCCGCTCCGCTCCCTCGTAATCGTCACAACTATCAATAATATACAGAAGCTTCTCGCCTACTTTAAGGCGATATTTCTTGGAGTTATCAATTGAGTTGATTACTTCTTTTCTATCTTTCGGGTCGATGCCATCAATGTCACTTAGGAATGAAAGAATCTTTTTCAGGAATAGTTTGTCATGAATATTAATACCCGCTTGTGTAACGCCAAGAAAAACCTTTACTATCGGGATTTGTTTCAGGAGTTCATTATCAAGAAGGTCATCTATACTAGCCTCTGCGACATCAATTGCTGCGTCGGGCAGCGCGGTATTGCGCAGGCTATCATCGAAAGTGCTTTGAATATCCATGGTCTCAGTATGCTTCGGTTTTATAATTAACAATAGACGCCTCTTCAATGAGGTAAACATTGCCTCTAGCACGAGTTAATGCCACATATAGCTTGTTCTTTGTTGACCCATTAATATTTTTGAAATTACCGCTTTTAACCATCGCCCAGGTTGTCTGGTTTAGTACTACGCAAACATCATTAAAGCTATCGATTCCTTTTGATGCACCCCAATTACTAGATACGCACGAGTAATCTGAATGGGATTGGTAAAATAGTTTTGGAATATTTACATCATTGATAATCATTTCCCTCAAGTCCTCCTTTTCAACAATTTCTATATTCGATTTTCTGTCATCGATTGACTTAATATCTATTCCCAGATTATTTCTAACATAGTCACACACCGAGGAGCTGCAGCGATAGCACATCACTAATGAGCTATCGTCAATAGTAAAGTCTTTACCAAATGCTTTCTTGTACTCATCATACCCCTTATAAAAGAGGTTTTTCTGCGTATTTCCATCCCTGCTTGGATCGTATGTATGCGGATTATAATCACCCACATATAGACCCTTACCGTTAGAGCGTGCATTACTCGTAATAAAATTGAAATCATTTGCAGCGAAGTCTTGTACCTCATCTATAATCAATAGGTCATAAAAACGCTCAATACGTGCAATTACGTCATCCAGCGCAAAGTTACTCATTACTAGAGCTAGCCTGTTCCCGAGTAAATTTCCACTGTAGTCCTGGTAATACAGCATGTTGGATGCGCCAACACCCGCTCTGGCAAAGGACTTATGCTCGCTATTATAGTTAATACTCCTAGAGCCAACGGCTTGATAAACACACGGCAAGTAGCAAAATGTATAAAGAAAAGAAAAGTACGTATACAGGGATATATTGCTTGGTATCTCACCAAACTTTTCTAGTATTCGTCGCCGCAGATTATCGTAGTTATTATTTGTATATGTGACAACTAACGACCTCTTCTCAAGAGAAAGTTCGTCTATTATGGTTCGCGTCTTGCCCGACCCAGCGACCGCAAGCACTACTCTTTTATCCACTTAAACGCCTCTTCTATATATTCCGGAATGGTAATTTCATCTTTGAGCTCAGACAAATAAAAGGCTGCTTCTGCCTTAGAGGAAAGCATATAGGCGAGGGTGTCCTTATGTGTGGAAAATGTATTAGCACACAGGTCCGTATTCAGATCATAAATGCACTTCTCGAATGTGTGCTTGCTTTTATCCGCTTCAAAGAACACTTTGATACTATCTGAAACATATTCGCTATAGTTGTCGATACAATTCTTCTGAGCATCTCCATCGTTATCCCTTATTACAGCCGTTCGTATGCCGAGGAGCTTTCCCATCTCCATGTATCTCTTAAAGCTTAATCCACCAATCGAGGCGATATATACGCCCTCATCTTCCGGGTGCTTCTTAAATTTCTGATAATAGAGTTTTCGCAACAATATATACTCTGCAGCACCTTCGACAAGCAGTACTCTATCTGCTAATACAAAATCCAGAACACTAACAGATGGAGCTTTCTCGAAAAAGGCTGCCGTGTCAGACTTGAGGCTTTTTAGAGAAACCGGCTTATTGACTTCTTTGCGTATGAATACACAGTTCCTAAGGTCTAGCCGAGAACTAATCATATTGCTATGTGTCGATATAAAAACTTGAGCGTCCTTTGATGACTTAATTAAGTCAATTAATCTGTGCATTTTATTGTGGCTCAAGTGATTTTCCGGTTCTTCAATCAAAACTACGTCAGGGTCTTGCTTTGACTTCTTATTATTTAAAGAGAATTTGGTCTTAATAAAGACTCTCTCACCCAAACCAAGACTGTCAATTGATATCCTGTCACGGTAAATAGTCAAGTCGGTCTCTAGATTCGACCTAACGCCTGATCGAATGCCAAATCTATAACCTTCTATTTTTTCTAATGCATCATTTATATCTTTGAGTGACGCGCTCTCGTAAGTATTCTTATGAGAACGATAACTGCTTTCCAGTTTTGCACGCTCCTTAACATCAGACACATGCATCTGGTAGGCATCTCTCACGAATCCACTTGTAGCATAATCAAACTTATCTGAAGAATTATCAATCATAAGATGACGAAGAAACTTTCTATATCCGGAATAGTGAATATTGCCGAAGGTCTGAAAATCGACCTTGTAAAAGTCATATGGAAATACATCTCCTGAACTAGCCAGATAGTCCTTCAATTCATTCTCAAGGTCGCTGTTCGGAACAATCATCATACGTAGACCATAAGAAGGCTTCATGCCGTCCTTAAATTTGCCTAACAAATCAACCACACTTGGAGCGTCTACGACATTGCTTAAATATACTTCTAGAGTAACATTTGGTAGGTTTGCAATTACACGCTCTGTTTTATCTAGATCGACGAACGTTTTTGTTGCCACATCACTGAATATGTTATCAATCCCAATCGCTCTGACCTTAGATTCGTTGCCAGAAAGCACTAAATCTATAGCCGCTAATAATGAGCTCTTTCCCGCTTCATTATCTCCTATGATAATGTTTTTCTCTTGGTTAAACTCGACTTCGTAGTCAGTAAACCTTCTGTAATTGTGCAGGGCAAGCCTACTAATCCATATGCTCATAATCGACAACCTTCTTTCTTGCATGAAAATTGGCTTATTCTATAGAAAAGATAGCCAACAATAAAGCTATTATAGTCAAAAAGTTTGAACTAGCCGAAATAGTATTTAGTTACCTTAAATATGGAAGGTGGCTGCTACTTAATATTTGCGTCAGCTCCCAATATCCTGAAAATGTCCCTCGGATAATTTGCCAGTACAAGAGGTGTACAATCCATAATATTGTGGTGGTTATCACCAACGTAGCACCGAATTATAGATTCTTGAAAAATTCAGAAATCGGTACTTTTAAACAATCCGCCAATTTATGAAGTGTGACTAGCCGTGGCCAGCGACGCCCCTGTTCTATATAACTCAGCGACAAAGTTGTCATATCCGCCAGTTCGGCGAGTTGTTCTTGGGTAAGCCCCCGCTTGCGACGAATCTCTGCAAGTCGTTTACCGAAAGCCTTTAGGTATTTAGATTCTTTTGGATCTGCCATTACTTCTAGGGTAATGAAATATTACGTTTTGTAACACTTACAGATTGTAATAGTATTGATATATAGGAGGATTGGAGGATGATAATGGAAGTTAAGATCAAACCAAGCAAGGCTATTATTTTAGCAAGAGTATCTAGCAGGTCCCAAGAGGAAGAAGGCTATTCTCTCGATGCACAACTTAAATTATTGCGACAATATTGCAATAACAATAAACTCATTGTCGTTAAAGAATTTAGGATTACCGAGACAGCATCCAAACAACAAGGTCGTGTTATATTCCACGAAATGGTACGGTTTCTCAAAAAAGAGAAGATTGAACATTTGGCAGTTGAAAAAACGGACAGGCTCACTCGAAATATGCGCGATGCAGTAATTATTGATGACTGGCTTGAGGCAAACGAACAGCGTAGATTACATGCGGTCAAAGAAAATCTACTACTGCACAAACACGCTAGGTCGGACGTTAAGTTTACATGGAGTATATACCTTGCCTTCGCCAAAAAGTACACAGATGGCTTGCGAGAGGAGGCTATGAAAGGCTGGGCGGAAAAACTCGCTCAGGGTTGGCTGCCCTCGCCACCCCCTCCTGGATATATAACAGTGACTGAAAATAATAAACGGATTCATGTTCCAAACCCAGATACTATGCAGCTAGTTCAGCAAGCCTTCGAACTTTATCTACTGCCCGACCACACAATCGCGACAATCACCCAATACCTTTCGGATACGGGCCTCGTGAATAGCAAAGGCAAACCGCACATAAAAAGCAGAATTGCGAAAATGTTGCATAATCCATTCTACATTGGCGTTAATCGTTTTGATGGTAAGGATTATCCGGGTGCACAGGAACCCCTGATTAGTAAAAAACTATATGATGCTGTACAGGAAAAGATGAATGGAAAAACCGGCATAAGCAGAAATAAGCATAATCCTATTTTCAAAGGCATGATTAAGTGCAATGCCTGTAAATGCATGATCTCTTGGTCGATGCAAAAAGGTAGATATTATGGCGGGTGTCAGAGGCTACAGGAAAAATGCAAGGAATATCCATACTTGCGCGAGGATAAAGTAGAGATCGCGCTGATTGCTGGCCTAGAGGCGATAGACGACAAAGACGGGTCTATAATAACGCAATTGAAGCAGGCGCTACTTACTGAGCAGAAAATACACATTGGTGAGTTTAGGCAAAAAATGATCACATCCCTGCAGGATCAAATAACACGAATGGCTGGCATGAAAGATGCGCTATATGATGACAAATTGGCCGGTTATATAAATGCAGAAAAGTACGAGCATAAGCTACAGCAGCTAAATGAAAGTAAGCGTCAAATTGAAGATCGATTAGAAAAGATTTACGAAGCGGAGGCGATTACAAAACCGACAAACAATAAGCGCCTACATAAAAACCCTATTGTAGACCTATACCTAAAAAGCACTCCAGCCCAAAAACGCATAATAATTACCACCATTTTCGAACCAATCACGACCTATAGAGATAGTGTAGGGCTTAGCCTTAGGCACTAATTATCCATTTAGGCATATCTGAAAAAGTATTATAATGGTTATGCTAAAATATGTACAAGAACGGCCACCAGACTCCAGAGCTAGCGATTATTTCGTCTTATCTACTAGCTTAAAGCCATTACCAGACTTTGATGTGGGTGGAAGGGTTTTGCCCTTGACACCTGTAATCTCTTGTCCGGTTTTTCCGCCACGGGGTCCTACTTCAGCGTATTGACCCGAGGTTGGAACGGTATGTCCCGGCTTAAGGACGATGGATTTTTTAACTGCCATCGTTTTTACTCCTTATTTATTTGAAACGTTGGCTCGACCTTGCCACATCTGCCGCAATAACGCAGCCAGTTGTCATCTGCATGCAGCACATATAGCGTGGTGAGTCTGGTGGCTCACACTAATTATAGCAATGTAGGTATTGACAACCTGTTGTAATTTACACAGTTATGAATGGTTAGCTACCCCGATTGGTTTTGGAAAATAATGCATAAAGCTTGTCTAGTTCGTCAGGGTCTGTTGAGGCTAGCCTGTGCACGCTAGCTTTTAGATACTCAAGCATCTCAATAGCGAATTCACGATTTGCGTTTTCGGGGTGAAAAATCTGTAAATATTTTACAGTGCTCTCAATGTCTTGCTCGGTAATTTCGTAGTCACTCATACATTATTCCTTGTCTCCAAGTATAACACCTGGTTGCGCTGGCTCTGTTTTTGCCCTGCTGGCTTGATACACCCACTCCATCAATGTAGATCGATCAATCAAAACACACTTGGTATCACTCGCAAGCAGTTGGGCAGGCCTGCTGTATGTGCTATTCGTTATCACCATCGCTCTATCGCATTTATAGCGTGATAGCGCTGTATATACCTGACGAACAGCAGCAGCTTTTACGGCGCTACTGTACCGTTTTGCCTGTATACCCCAAGTCACCCCATTTTTTCGAGCAATAATATCGATGCCGAGATCATATTTTTCGGTTAATTTGATATCAGTAAATCCTCGTTTGCGTAGTAAAACTGCAAGGTAGTGTTCAAATTCTATACCATCCATAGAATCTATGTCTGCGATCGTAAACGCATCATATTTATGTTTGGCTCTTTGCATACGACGCCACCATAAGCTTGCAATCAATAGAACCACGATGAGTGCTGCTACTATCAGTACGGGTACTGCAAATGGATAAGTTTCCGTGAAATCCTTCGCCCCAGTGTAAAGATATGCAATTAAAACAAGTGCTATCAGCCCGACGGCGTCTTCACCGCCTGAGCTTCGATTTTTGTAACGACGTCTTCTATATCTTGCCATGATTATCTCCTTTGAGTATACACTCGTCATCAATTCCTAGCTCGCCTAATTTCACATACAACATCTCCATACTTGGCCATATAGTGTTCCAGGCGTTTCCCCTAAGGGTCACCATGAGCTGTTTTTAGGTCAATATCTTCGCATAGTTTGAGTAAGCCAGCTA
>CAYWBR010000096.1:0-8808 GCA_964456675.1 uncultured Bacteriovorax sp.
ATGAGATCGTTAATGGAAAGAGAAGTATTTCTCCCCAATTTGCCCTAGAGCTTGAGAGTGCCATTGGCACAAGTGCAGAAATGTGGGTAAGAATGCAAGCTGAATACGATCTCTGGATCACAAGAGAAAAAGCCGCTTAAGATGTCGCTCTTAAAACGTCCACCACTTTAAAAAATGGCACCTCCTAATTCTCATATCGTCAAAAGAAACGGTCCATTCCGGAGACATAGGTAACACTTTTTTGTTAAATTTGACCTAGACCCTTCACCTGCTAAAATAGAATAATTCATCAATTCAAAAATGAATTTTTAGTTATTAAAATTAAATCCATTATTTCAATTTAGATAGAATTAAAATATCTCTCCAAGTAAATGGAGAAAACTATGTCCGATTTACAGATTTCACAAATAGAAAACATGATCTACGCTATCAGAGGTCAAAGAGTCATGCTTGATTCTGATCTCGCCAAGCTTTATCAGGTTGAAACGAAGCAACTCAATCGCCAGGTCAGACGAAACATCTTACGATTTCCTGACGATTTCATGTTTCAATTAACCACTGAAGAATATGAATTTTTGAAGTGCCAAATTGGCGCTTCAAAATCTGGAAGTGGTGGAAAGCAAAAATTGCCATTAGTTTTTACTGAAAATGGAGTCGCAATGCTTTCTGGAATATTAAATTCCGAAAGAGCAATTCTCGTGAATATTGCCATAATGAGGATTTTTACACGCTTGAGAAGTTTCTTACTTTTAGAGCAGGAATTAAGAAAAGAGATCAAGGATCTCAAGCGAGGAACAAGCAATATGTTTAAGATAGTATTTGAGCGACTTGATTCCATTGAAGATACCACACCTGCATTAACTCCTAACCGCAATAAAATTGGTATCAAAACTAAGGATTAAGGCATGAGTTCCAAAACTCGTCCACACGGGTGCGCCATTAAAAAATTCCATAAATTTAAAAATCCTGTTACAATTTTTCCATGAAAAAAATTAATGCTTTTCTTGATTCAATTCATCCATAGAGGTAACAACTATAAATGCCCGTTAATATTAAATAATTCTAATGTCTTTTTATTTAACTCTTAGATTAAGTTTTAAAATAAAAATCTAAAAGAAAGTAATTTTTACTGGGACAAATAATTTCATATGAAGTTTTCCACTTAAATGATACTAAGGCATTCATTATGCAAGTAAATACCAGATATCTAGACAACTTAAAGGTCGAAGCTACATTCGATGACTATACGATAACTGCAGATCAACCGATCCGCTACAAAGGCAACGGTACTGCTCCGGGCCCCTTTGATTATTTTTTGGCCTCTTCTGCAATGTGTGCTGCATACTTTGTTAAGGTTTATTGCCTTGCCCGCAACATTCCAACTGAAGACATTCGAATTACTCAAAATAATATTGTCGATCCCGAAAATAGATACAAGCAAACTTTTCATCTACAAGTAGAATTACCAGAAAGCATATCGGCACATGATCGTGAAGGAATTATTAAATCAATTGATCGCTGCACTGTTAAAAAAGTAATTCAAGAAGGGCCAGTATTTAAAATTGAAATAATTGATGTTTTGGGGCACGAATCTGGTTTAATGTACCTTGGAGATACTGAATCTGGTACAAAAACCATGATTCCGGGAAAAGACTCAGCACTAGAAGATACAATTAAAAATTTAACTTCTAAAATAGCTCTTCTTGGTATCAAGCTTGAAATCGCTTCATGGCGAAACCCCGTGCCACATGTGTGGTCAGTGCATATTCGAGATGCAGATTCTCCCATGTGTTTTACAAACGGAAAAGGATCTACTAAAGATGCAGCTCTATGTTCTGCACTAGGCGAATACCTAGAACGAATTAGTAATAATTATTTTTACAATGACCAATATCTGGGCGAGGAAATCTCTCAAGGTGATTTTGTTCATTACCCTAACGAAAAGTGGTTTAAACCTGGCACGAAAGACAGTCTTCCTAAAGATTTAATGGATGACTATTTATTAAAAATTTATAACCCTGACGGCGAGCTTAAAGCATCGCATTTAGTTGACACAAATTCCGGAAATATTAAACGAGGTATTTGTGCTGTTCCATATGAACGCCAATCCGATAAAAAACACGTTTATATTCCCGTCAATCTAATTGGAAATTTATTTGTGAGTAATGGCATGAGTGCTGGCAACACTCGCTATGAAGCACGTGTGCAGGCCCTTTCTGAAATTTTTGAACGAGCAGTAAAGAATCAAATAATTAGAGAGGAAATCACTCTTCCCGATGTCCCGCGAAGTGTTCTAGAAAAATACCCTAAAATTCTAGAAGGAATTGATAAATTAGAAGCTGAAGGCTATCCAATTATAGTCCGAGATGCATCACTTGGTGGAAAATTTCCTGTTATGAGTGTAACTCTTATGAATCCAAAAAACGGAGGAGTATTTGCTTCGTTTGGAGCTCACCCTAAATTTGAAGTAGCACTTGAAAGATCTCTTACTGAATTGCTGCAAGGAAGAAGCTTTGAAGGTTTGAACGTGCTGTCTGCCCCCACATTTAATACAAATGCAATCTGTGAGCACAATAATATTATTGATCATTTTATTGATTCGACTGGTGTTATTTCGTGGAAATTTTTTAGTAAAAAATACGACTACGAATTTGTTGAGTGGAACTTTCAAGGCTCTACAAAAGATGAATACGAATACTTAATGAATATTTTAAATGAAATTGAAAAAGAAGTTTATATAGCAGATTTTGAAGAATTAGGTGTGAACGCTTGTCGTATTCTAGTTCCTAATTACTCCGAAATATATGAATCCACAGACCTTATATGGGACAACCATAACAAATCAATCCCTTTTAGAACTGATATTTTAAATCTTCATTCGCTTAACGACAAAGAACTTAGAAAATTATTAAAAAAGCTAGATGAAAGTGAGTTGGACGAATATTTAAAAATTTCAGAATTAATTGGTGTCGCATTCGATGAAAACAGTGAATGGGGCCAATTAAACGTTGGTGAATTAAAATGCCTTATTCTATTAGCGCTTAAAGAATTTGAAGAAGCAAAAGAATTAGTTGAAATGTTTATGACATTTAATGATAATTCCGTGACAAGACGTAGATATTATCAAGCACTCGATGCTTTATTGGATATTGAGCTTTCTGATGATCTAGAATTCGATGACTATCTCCCTAATCTGACCAGAATGTTTGGTAGTGAATTAATAAGTAATGCTCTTGATACAATTAAGGGCAATGTTCGTTTTTACGGACTTACTAAAACTGACATGAATTTATCTGGATTGGATAAACACAAAAAACTAATTGAAAGTTATCAAAAATTACAAAACGCAAAACGCAGTTTTAAAAAATAGGTTCCTAAACAAAATGACATCAAAATCAATCGAGACATTCTCCGATTTAAATTTAATCAAGCCACTTCAAGATGCTCTCGCAATTGCAGGCTATGAAATTCCTACCCCCATACAAAAAGAAGCTATTCCGCCCCTCTTATCGGGTCGAGACTTACTAGGCTGCGCTCAAACAGGTACAGGAAAAACTGCGGCATTTGCACTACCCATTTTACAATCATTAGCGGCAAAAAATATTAGACCAAAGCCAAGACACGCAAGGGCCCTTATCCTAACTCCAACGCGTGAACTTGCAATCCAAGTTCATGAAAGTTTTTCAACCTATGGAAAAAAACTTCAACTAAAATACGTCGTTCTTTTTGGAGGAGTTGGCATTGCACCGCAAATCGCTCATCTAGCAAAAGGTGCAGATGTAATTGTCGCCACTCCGGGGCGGCTTCTTGATTTAATTAATCAAGGAGCCATTAAATTTTCAGACTTAGAAATTTTTGTTCTTGATGAAGCAGATAGAATGTTAGACATGGGATTTATTAGAGACATTAAAAAAATATTAAAATTTATTCCTCAAAAACGTCATAATTTATTCTTTTCAGCAACTATGCCCCCTGCAATTGAAGAATTGGCAAACACTATTCTACAAAAACCAGTACGCATTGAAGTTACACCGGTATCTTCTACCGCAGAGAAAATTGAACAAACCGTCATGTTTGTAAATAAAGAAAATAAAAGAGCTTTACTTAAGCACGTACTCTCAGATGAGAATTTAAAAAAGGTAATAGTGTTTTCTCGAACGAAACATGGCGCTAATAAAGTTGCCATTTACTTACAAAATGAAGGAATCACCGCATCGGCAATTCACGGTGACAAATCACAAAATGCAAGACAAGCTGCTTTAAATAATTTTAGACAAGGTTCTATTCGTGTATTAGTGGCCACCGATATTGCTGCCAGAGGTATAGACATTGATGGAATTACCCATGTCATAAATTTTGAACTACCTAACGAAAGTGAAAGCTATGTCCATAGAATAGGTCGAACTGCTAGGGCCCAAGCTTCAGGCTTTGCTATTTCATTTTGTGATATTGAAGAAAAATTATACTTAAGAGATATTGAAAAACTGATTTCACAAAAAATTCCAATCAATAAAAATCATCCTTTTCATGATGCCTTAACTTCAGAAGCAAGCCAACAAGCTAGTTTACAGGCAAAATCTAGATTAGATAAAGATAGACTAGAAAGACGTAATCAAATGATTGCAAATAAAAATAAAAATAAAAATTCAAAATCTACTTTCAGTCGACATAAGAAAAAATAACACTTCAAACTTTTGAAATACCTATAAATATCAAATCAGAGGTAATACTAACTGATCTATTTTCATCAAGTGTGATTGTATCAAGATCTTCTGTATTAATAACAAATTCTTTATCGAATTTTTCAAAGCTTTTTAATTCATCAATAGAATTAAATAACTTCATTTGGGCCTTTATTTTTTTAGGATTAAATATTACCCCCAAATCAATTACTAGTTGATTTTTTTTTGTTGGACTTGAAGTAACCTTTTCCTCTCCACTAAAATATTTAACTTCATAAAGTTTCATCTTTTCCTTATTAAAATTTATTCCAGATCCTCTCACAATTGTTAAGATTCTCTGATATCCACTAAAATTAGAAAAGACATTTTCAGATTTTATCTCTGCCATACTTATTCGATAATCAAAATCATGATTAGTCACAGTACTACCTGGTGGAAATATTTCAATTTCATAGGTAACCCCTAAATTATTTTTCCAAGGCATTTTTTTATACTCATTAAATTTCATCTATTTTACCCATGATCCAACCTTTTAATTTCAACAGTTTTACTCTAGTAATAATTTAACTACTATTTCAAAAAAATGGTACAATAATAGTATTCATAATATTTGGAGGAGTTATGTGTTTAATTTGTGTTGAATTTTTTAAAAACCGTATGACCGTTGAAGAAGTAAAACGCGCACTCCCTGAAATGGTAATGTTTGCTAATAATGAAGAAGAGCTGGCACATTATAAAAAATTACAAACGCTGAACACTAAAGAGGAACTTGAAGAAGAAGCTAAAAAATCTGAAAATCAAAAAATAAAATAATTACTATGTATTTAAGTTTTTGCTCCAATAATTCTTAAAATATTTTGAAAAATACGATCGGTTCTCTTCTTTATAGTTTCATTTCCAGAGTGATTATAAGCCTCAAGCATTTCTCCCAAAACTAGGTTGTGGATGGATACTGCCAACGGTGCAACATTATCCATTTCAAATCCTTCCTCTTTTTGAAGTTCTAGTAAATAATTTTTAAATCTATTTACTCTTAAGTTCATCACCTCGGTATGAACCTCTCCAATTTGTTTTATTTGTGAAGCAAAATAATGCAAAGATAAAAATCCTACATTGTGTGGTTTACCATTTTGGGCCCATTCAATATTCATTTTTACATGGTGGTAGAATTTTTCACGCATATTGAATTTGGATTCTACCTTGGGGTCCAGTTTGAAATACTCTCTTCCTTCTTCTCCAGCTAATAAGACTGCTTCTTTTAACAACTCATCTCGATTATCGAAGTACTTGTAAAGCGCAGCTTGAGTTATACCAATCTTATCCGCAATTTCTTGAAAAGGTGTATTTTGCACCCCCTTTTCAGAATATAGTAAAAGGGCTTCTGTAAGTATCCTGCGTCGAGTCGCTTCGCCTTTTTTTATTTTTATCTCTTTGCTTTTCACCATAATTATCACCTTAGTATTTTTTAATCATACAAAAAGAAGCCTCAAAACTCAAAATAAAGTTATGAGGTATAACTTAGACTACCAAGTTCTTGCGACCCAATCAAAAATTTGATATTAAAAACAAATGAAAATTCGTATTTCGCTTCAAAAATTTTCCAATAGCTTTGTACTTGCCCTATGTATTCACCTAGTTGTTGCGGTCATTATTAGTCACAAGTTTTCTTCTAAAGAAATACCATATACTGAAGCAACGGATAAGAATTTCATTACTTTTGAATTGGGTAATCTGCAATTTAAAAATAGCTCAGAAAACAACTTAAATCTTAAATCAAATCGAACTCATCAAAAAAAAACAACAGCAACAAAAACAACTCTATCACCAAATGGACGTGTAACGAATAATGAAACAAATTTATCAATTCCAACAAATGATTCAGCCATTTCTAACGCTCAAAGTGAAACTAGTACCATAAGTGAGGGGTTTGGTGCAGGTAGCGAGACTGGCTTTAGCGGCTCTATAAGCGGAACTAATAGCGAGGGCATTTTTCAAGGTGTAGTTACATACTACAAAAACCCAATCTATCCATCTATTGCAATTAAAAGAAATATCCAAGGAACGGCAATTGTTAAAATCAATATTTTTGCAAATGGAGAAATACAATCTTTTGATTTTTTACAAAGTACAGGACATCAATTACTTGATACTTCTATCTCTGATGCAATAAAAAATTGGAAATTTAAAGCACACCCAAAAGGTGTAAATTACTTTGTAAAAAAGACTATTGTTTTTGTCTTAAAATAATCTTAAAAAATTGATTTTATCCTATACGCTCTTTCTTCCCTTGGCGTCTCTACAACAAATTCTTCACCAGCCGTAAGGCCAACGGCTTCGTTCCCAAGAGGAGAAAATACTGATATAACCAAAACAGGCTTCCCACTAAGATCAAGCATTGTCCCTCCACAATTTGGAGTAAAATAATACCAACGATCTACATCTTTATGAGACAAACAAGCGAGCGCACCGATTTGAATTGATTCGCTAGATTCGAGTGGCACATCTTCAAGCATCTGAAGATCTAACTCCAATTCCTCTAAGCGTTTTCGCTGGCCATCAGCTAGATAACTTGCCTCTATGGCCCGAGTATCATACTTACCTTCCGACTTTAGATCAGAGTGGATTTGCATAGCTTTTGTATCATCAACTATCTTTTTTTGCAGATCTCTTTCGATTGTCACCTGTTTAATCAAAGCACTTCTTAAAATCTCTTTTTCCATAATCTTATTTTACTGCTTTATTTGCTTCTGCTTTTTTCTTTTCTAGAAGTCTTTTAAACCCAGAGTTCATATATCGTTTAGAAATAATTTCGAATAAATTAGAATCTGGATCTTTGTGAATATTTTGGCCTAAGTCATAATCATCAATAGATTTGGGGGCATCCCCACCTGCTTCTGGATTTAATCCTTCTACGTCAGTGATTTCTTTTTCAGCACTTCCACCAAGTGAAAAATCTAGCTTCTCATCTTTTTTAACAGCATTGGCCCCTTGACCTACTGCTAAATTTACCGCATTTGAATCATCACTTAATGCTTTACTTTCATCTGCTTTTTTATCTTCTGATTTACCATTTAAAGAACTCCAACCAAAATGTTTGCCGGCAGAAGCTAATGTCAAATTATTTTTAGCAAGAGCATCCGATGTCGATTTTGCCATTTCTTTTTTAAATTTATCAACTTCACTTTCTGGATTGGTTTTAGAATTGGAATCTTTGTTTATAATTTCCCAAGCTTTTTTTCTTGCCAATTTTGATCTTTCATTAATAGCATTAATTTGCCCACCAAGTTTTTGCGATCCCTCGATAGCAGCAGATGAAATGCTATTTGTACCATTTATTGTTGAACCAAAATCTGTTACACGTTCAAAATCATCCCGCAATTCAGTTGGCAAATTATCTATGCCTTGTAATTTTTGAACGGCTCCATTCATGTCGCCACATTTACCAGAAGCTTCATCAGGTGTAACACACGGAAGCGTTTTAGCATAATCATAGTTAACAGATGTATTGGTATTGGCAGAGGCTTTTCCTAATGGAATTGAAGAAATCTTTTTAGGTGTTATTTTAGTTTTAATTGCTGCTAGCAAATTAGGTTTATTCGCAAAAGACCCCGGATTGAGTTTATACATTCTTGCTAATACAGCTTTAATTTTTTGAATGTTAGTCTCTAATTTGTCCATCACTTCTTGAGTTGCCGATATCGCTAGAGCAGTTGTTGCCGCCATGGCTGCCCACAAAATAGCTCTTCTTGTTGGAATTAGAATAGCTAAATCTACCATATTGGATAATGTTATAGAATTGGCTAAAACAAATGCTACTGCTACAGAACTTGCGATTCCCATCATTGAAAGCGGCGCTGAAAAGGTACTAGCTTTTGATTCTTTAATCAACCTACTCATCAAAACATAAAAAAATCTTTTTTCTATAAGCGATGGAATACCTGGTTTATTTTTTGCAAAACCCAACTGAGGACCCCAAGCCATAGTCGCTTGAGTTCCTGTCAAATAAGGCACACAAGCTGCATCTGCAGGAGTACCCATTGTTGCCAATGCTGGTACGACTGAACAAGCTCCAATAATTGTGGAATTAACACTCGCATCTATTCCTGTTACTTTTGGAAAAGCAAAC
>CAYWBR010000097.1:0-8650 GCA_964456675.1 uncultured Bacteriovorax sp.
TCGTTACTTAGAATAATATCTTCACTGGAATTAAGGTTAATGTGGTAAAGGTTTGTATATATACTGTTTTAAACAAATTCTCCCCTCACTGTTTAGCAAGGGGAGAAGAAATATTCTAGAGTGCTAGATTTGTTAATTCTTCGATTAGATCTTGGGTGCGAACGACAAAAGCCTCGCGGTCTTCGAGTCTTAATCCTTCACTAGAGATGTGAGCAAGATCTTCAACGTGGTGACAGATCTTTTTCACTAACTCTTCCTTGTGTCCTTTTTCATGAAGCTTTAGAGCGTTTTGTATAAGAGGATTCGCCGGGTTAATGACTAGTGTTTTTTTAAGTGGGAACATCGAATCATTACCCATGCTTTTTGCCATTTGATTCATTCTTTTTAATTGCTCATCAACTTTGAAATACGCAACAGTTGTTCCATTTTTTGTTCGTGTAACTTCAATGTCTTGAAGAGCATGAGCGTTTATTTCGTTTGCGTCTTGTTCATCCTGTGATTTTGTTGCCTCTTCACCAATAAGGATTTTTTTGAATAAATCCTTTACTCGCATGTCTGATTCATCAACAATATCCGACTGTAAAATACTTTGAATTTCTGAATCTATTGATGAAAACTTAAATTGGTCTTCACCGGTTTTCGTCATTTCTGTATGTTGCATAAAATGAGGATCAATATAGGATTCAGTCTCAATAGAAAAAATCCCAGCATTGCTTAATTGTTTTCGAACAACTGGGTCCGATTTACCTTTTTCAAAATAAAGAATTTTATCCGCAAGTTTTTCCTTGTACTCAGCGGGGTAGCTCTCTTTAATTTCTTTTAGTGTTTGAAATTTACCATGGTCGGTTTTAAAAATAACAAATGGTCTCATCATTTCATCAAATTTATTATCTGAAATGCATCCATACTTCATAAAGAGTGCCACATCTTCCCAAATGGTCTCAAAGCGAGCGCGGTCATTATTGAAAAGTTTTTTTAAAGATTCGGCCACTTTTTTAATTACATAGTTTGAAATTTTTTTGATGTTCGGATCACCTTGAAGCGATGATCTTGAAACGTTTAACGGTATGTCGCTAGAATCAATGCAGCCTTTTAGCAAAGATAAAAATTCAGGGACAATGTCTTTTACTTGGTTGGAGACAAATACTTGCTTGTTATATAGTCTAATATTTGATTCGTTAAAAGGTTTGTTGGGATTCATTTTAGGGAAGTATAAAATTCCTTCAAGCGTAAATGGATGATCTACTTTTAAGTGAATCCAAAATAATGGAGTAGGGTCCATTGGAAAAAGTTTTGAATAAAATGTTTTATACTCGTCGTCTGTTACAGTTACAGGATCTTTTTTCCATAGTGGATATGTTTCATTAATTATTCCGGGTTGGTTTTTGTCGTCGGCATCATCTGAATTATTCACTGAAATTTCATAAGGCATAAAATCACAGAATTTTTTAAGTGTAGACGATACTTTCCACGCATTTAAAAATTCTTCTGATTCTTCATTGATAAAAAGAGTGATAGATGTTCCGACTTCTGACTTATTAGAATCAGAAAATGTATAATCAGTTTCACCTTCGCAAGTCCACTTAGTGGCTTTGGCACCATCCTGCATTGAAAGTGTTTCCACTTCTACTTTTTTGGCAACCATAAATGCTGAATAAAAACCTAAACCAAATTTACCGATAATATCAGTTGATGGTTTTGATCCTTCATCTTTTAATTTTTTTACAAATTCTTCTGCACCAGAAAATGCTAACTGGGCCAAATATTTTTCTACTTCAGTTTCAGTCATTCCTAGACCGTTATCTTCAATTGTAATTGTCTTATTAGCGGTTGAAACCTTAACCTGAATTTTTCCAGAAGGGATTTCTAAGTTCGCATTTCTTGAAAGGGTCGATCTTTTAGTAATTGCATCAGTTGCATTGGCAACTAATTCTCTTAAAAAAATATCATGCTCTGAGTAAAGCCATTTTTTAATAATAGGGAAAATGTCATTGGTCTGGACGCTAATTTTGCCAACTCGTGAAGTCATTGGTTCATCTCCTTAAATAGAATGGTCAATATATTTGCTTAACATGTTGAAAAACTGTTATTCTTTTAATCATATTTCGTATTTTTAAATTGGTATTGATAGAGTTTTTGTCAAGGTTAGAGAGCATGGAAATTTTAAATAAAACTACAGATATAGTGATTATTACAACTGGTGGAACTATTGAAAAAGTCTACGATGAAAAAGATGGAACACTAGAAAACCGCGGAACGGTTATTCGTAATAGGATTTCATCAAAGCTAAGATTGCCCTATACCGAGTTTTCTGTTTATCCGCTATTAAACAAAGATTCGCTTTTTATGGACGATGAAGACCGTAAGCTAATTGTGATGACTGTTCGAGACCAGCTAGTAAAAAAATGTCCAATTTTAGTGATCCATGGAACTGATACGATGGCACTATCGGCAACAAAAGTATTTGAAGAAATTAAAGATTTAGAGGTTCCAGTTGTTTTCACGGGGGCAATGATCCCTATGGGGTTTGAAGATTCAGACGCGATTCAAAATGTTAACGAGGCTTTTTTAGCTTGCAAGCTTTTGCCTCCTGGAATTTATATCAGTTTTCACAATCAAATTTTTAAACTTCCTAATGTTCGAAAGAATAAGGAGAAGCGAACTTTTGAGGCTTTTTAAAATAAGGAAAAGTTCTATGTCTCGTTCAGTTATTGTTAATTTTTTTAGTGCATCTTTTCATGACTTGATCAATTCAAAAAGAAAGTGGTGGTTTTTGTACTTACTTTTTTTGGCCATTAATTTTGTTGCTACCTACTTAGAATTAAATTCAAATAATGACGGGAATATTGTCTATTATCAACTCATAACGGTCATTATTTTTATCTTGTTATCTGGAATTACTACAATTCATTTTATGCAAAGATTTGAAGCGACTAACTTTTCTCGAGATCAGTTCCTTTTTGGTTCAATCACTTATTTTCTTTACACTATTTTATACTATTTTTTTACTTTAATTGGTGCAGTCCTTTTAATTTTGCCATTTTTCTTTTTTGGGACATTCTTTATCTTAGCTCCACTTGTTGCCTTGAGAGAAAATAACGGTAATGCCTTTAAGCGCTCATTTTATTATGTAAAAAAACGTCCCTCCATAGCGGTTCTGTTGTTTTTGGGGCTCGTTCTTCCTGAGTTTATGAGTTTTTTAGCTAATTTATTTGCAGCTGGCAGTTTTATTTTTTATTTATCCAACGGGGTACTTTCGATCATAGAAGCCTCAATATCTTTTTTTGTTTTAAAGTTAATTGTTGATTTTTATTATGGGATTCGTGAGAATCCGGGTGCGTTTGAGCATGAAATAATTTCATAATAGGTCTAATTGTCTTGAGAAGTCTGTGTTTTAGTTTATGATTTTTTTAAAATTGTAACTAATCTGAGACCTCAGGACAAAAAATGAAAAACCAATCAATTAGTAAATATGGAACAAAGTGTTTTACTCTTATTGCAACAATGGCATTAGTTTTTAGTATCCATGCCAAAAAACCACCAGTAGACGAAAAAAAACCAATTGATGAAGGTAAAGTAATAACCCATTTAAAATATACTATTCAAAAAGACATATCGGGAGTTGAAGGGATTGATCTAAATAAGGGCAAAATTATCATCGACCTTAAAAAAGTAACTCCCGTTGAGATTCGCTTAGAAAATGGCGAGGTGCTTGATTTAGAGGCATATCTAAAAAGCATGGAAGATAGGTAGCTAGTAGGGCCATTTTACCTCGTTATTCGTAATTTCAATTCCTTATAAAATATTAGGGATTGTAATTATCCCTCATTGTAAAATTATCGTTATTTGTTTTGATTTTTTTTAGCTTTAATTTAAAATCTTTAAGGCATGAAAATTTTAAATTTATTCATCGTATTTTTTTTCATAACAATAAACTTGTTTGCCGAAGCAATCGATGTTCGCGCAATCACTCTAAAAAATTTAGACCATGATCTTTTATTAAAAGATGGCCCAAAAGACAAATGCGTAAGTGAGTCAGTTAGGTACTTGGCTTTAAAAAATATTCTGCTCTTTGACGGCAACCAAAGTTTTACATTAGAAAATTCTAACTCTATTGAAAAAGAGCTAGGGCAATGTCAATACGTCGAAAAAGTTAAAGTTTCTGAGAGAGAAGTTAGAGTGAAGACTGATCGTAAAAATTGTCCAAAAGCTTCAGAAAATGGAACTGTTCTTGAATCTATTAATTTAATAATCACAAAACCAGAAGAGATCCACTATTTAAATTCTTTCAATAATAAATCGTTTAAATGTATTTACTCATTGCAAATGAAAAAAAGTGTGGAGAAAAAATAGGTGAATAAGCTTATCTTTTTTTTCATTATTTTATGTTTCTTTTTCCGTTCAGAAATTCTCATGGCAGAGCTTAGTGATGAAGATAAAGCTACCAATAATTTAAAGTCTGGTTTGGCACTCATGGATAACCTCTCCGAGGTCGGTAGTCCTAATGAACCTTGTGTCGCTGAAATTGAAAGTGAAACCAATCTGCCTGGTTTAGCGGAAGGTTTTTTTGAAAATGGTGCCGACTGTACTGATTTTATCGATAAAAAAGGAAAACGCGGAGAGCTTGGTAATATAATTCGAAATTATATTCGAATACATCCCGATAAAAAAGTTTACTTGGGTGAGGAATTAGAAGGTATGGGGCCACCTCAAAATATTTGCCCTAATTGGCCTAATTTATCAGTGCCAGAAAAAGAGCAATTTTGGATATGGACTTTTGCTGCCATATCTTGGAAAGAAAGCACCTGTAACCCAAAAGCGAGAAATGGTAGTGCAACTAATGGTGTGGCGGTTGGGTTATTGCAATTAGATGAACGATCGAAAAATCGCTCTTGGCGAGGCCCAAATTGTAAATCGAAATCAGTTGCGAAAGCATCCGACAATGTTAAGTGTGGCCTAGATATTATGACTGAAATTTTAAAAGCTGATGAAGGTGATTACCGCTCTAATGGTCTTCTGTACGGTAAAAAAAATAATTCTTACTGGCAGGATTTGAAAAAAGGTAGCGGTGGACTCATTGGTGAGCTCATCCGTTCATATCCTCCCTGCAAAAAACAATAATTCCACGACTTTTATTTAACTGCCACATTCTGTTATCATCTTTAGTTTGGAAGATTTTTCCACAATTTATCTGTCTTAAGAGTTAACTCTTTATTATTAGGAGAATTAAGCTTTTAGTCCGAATCCCGAGTTAAAACTTCGGGTTTTAAAATTAAAATAGAGAAGTAAACAACCGATAAAGTGAGTGATATGAAAAAGCTCTTTATCTACACCATCTTACTTGTCTTAGCTTTCACGAATTCTTCGTGTATCGAGAACAGTTCGGTGAGAAAAACCAGACAAGGATTAGCATCATCTGGCAATGCTAACAATTCTGGAAATTCAGGTTTACCAACCGATAACTCTTTAGGTGGTGCTGGTTCGACAAATATTTTATCGAGTAAAGTGGAGCTCACTCACTTGGTTGATCCTTTTGATGGAACTTATAAAAAGAAAGTGACCATTCCAAGAAATTATAAAGGCTATCTCTATATAGCTGGACTTAATTTTTCAGTTTTAACTGGAAAGATATTAAAAGTGCGCTTCTATATTGGCCGCGATCGCCAACCCATAGTGATGAATGCAACAATTGCCAGAGCACCAGGAATTACACCAAAGACAGACATTGAAGTTTTGGTGGTCGATATGGTTGCAAGACCATTTTTAAAGACTCGTCTGCCTTATGATTTATATGACTATAATTCTTATGATGGTGCTTCTGCTACGACAAATTTTGTATCGAGTAATTTAGATGGTGGTTTGTATTGTAGAGGTTTAAGAAATGAGGACGATCCGACTTTTATAGCAACTGATGCAAATCCTACGTGTAATGGTGTAGGCTCTGTTTGTAAATACTCTTATGCAAAAGTAGTTGATTCAAGTTTTTATAACCAAGCCGGTACAACCTCAAATATTCCGACGATTCCTCATGCTTTTGTTGGAACTGATACTTCGTTTAAACAAAGCCACTTGTCTACAATGTGCATACCTGACGTTGTGTCGACTGAGCTTGGCAAAATTAAAGATCTATTTTCGTTAACCTCAACTCCATCATATGAAGCAGTCGTTCAAGATTCAACGGCAAGTCCACTTTTTGTCATGTATAAAGGGGCATTTCGTTTCATAAATACAGGAGAGTGGGATATTTCTAGCTCTGCACTTACATCGTCGAACGTTGGTTTATTTGAAAACTGTGCGGGAGATTTTTGTACAAAATCTTACTTATTTCCTCGTCAAGGAAAGCTTCAAAGTACTTCTGGTTATTCCGCTATATTTGGATCTGAATCAAGATTTGGTGTCCGCAATATGATTACACCCAATAGCTCGGCGACGGCGATTTCATCCATCTTTGTCGATGGCTGTAATATTCGTGCTCTTAATTACAATTCGGCAACTGGTCTAGGAATTGGTTCCTGCAATATAACTGCAAATATGGAATTGTTTTACGAAAATGATGGAAAAGAAATTCAAGTAACGGCAGAAAAATCTTTAAAGCTGCAGTTAGTGAGAGATTCGTTGACAAACACAGAAGGCAAAGAAGTTTTATCTGGTGCCTTTTCTAATTGTTCATCGTCGGCCATGTGTGGCTCCAGTGAATGCTGTTTTAATAAGCGCTGTTGGTCGAAAGATTTAGTTACTCAGTGCCTTGATGAAGTGCCTGGCACGGGTAATGAAGAGATTGGCTCAAGTTGTACTTCTGATTATCAATGTGGAAGCTTGTGTTGTAACCAGTCGACTGGTACTTGTGCACCTCATTCGACTTCTGGATCAACTCCTATTCTTTGTTCAAAGTCCCCAGGACAGCAATGTATTTCAAGAGATTATTGCCGTAAAGAATTTGTGACAACTTGTAAAGTGTATAAAGATGGTGTGCTAAATGCAGATGGAACTCCAAAATGTTCAATTCGCTGTTTGCCTGTGGAAACTTACTCAGATTGTAAAAACGGATTATGCGTTCCTCCAGCAGCACCAGCAGACCCCGCAGATCCAGAAGATCCAGAAGTTTGTGCAGCGGCACCAGTCTATAAATAAAATAATTCAACTTGTCTAAGTAAGCTGATCTTTGCAAAATAATAAGCAATTAATTAGTGATTATACCGAATGGGGAAGTTTTCCATGCTGCCAGTTTTTAATAAAGATTGTTACCTAGACCATGTGGCCATTGCCGTTAATAGCCTTGATGATGCGGAGAAAAAATGGGAAGCGTTAGGCTTAAGTTTTTCTAGTGAGCGTGAAGTGGTAGAAAGTCAAAGCGTAACGACGGCTTTTGCTCCTATTGATGAGCACGCTCACATTGAACTTCTTTGTCCTTATGGAGAAGGTGGAGCAATAAAAAAGTTTTTAGAAAAAAATGGTGAAGGAATTCATCATCTATGTTTTAAAGTTCCGGACGTGAAAAAGAAAATGGAAGAACTTAAAGCTTTAGGTTTTAAATTAATTTACGAAGAGGCAACTGTAGGGGCCAACAACTGTTTGGTTAACTTTATCCATCCCAAGTCAACTGGTGGAGTGTTGGTTGAAATCTCTCAAACAATAAAATAAATTTTGAGGCAAAATATGGATCAAATTTATCTACCAAAACTTTCACGCATTAATAAAATAATCGTTATTGTAACAGTTGCCTTGTTTTTAATAAATACAGTTTTGTCACAGTTTATGCAATTTTCACTTGTTCCAATACTCGGGATGAGTTTTCAAGGAATGGTTAGTGGGAAAATTTTCCAATTAATAACTTACCCTTTTTTAGGCACAGGTTTATTTGAAGTGGTTTTGAACTGCTTAATGTTATGGCTTATGGGTTCGGAGTTCGAATTAAATTGGGGAGTGAAGCGCTATTTAGTTTTTTTAACTTCTGTGACTCTTGGAGCTGCTTTACTTGTACTTGGGATTTCTGCAATAACAGGAAGCCCAGCTCTTTCGAGTTTTAGTCTAACGGGTCTTTCTGGCATCGTGACAAGTTTGTGCGTGACCTATGCCTTTTTGTATCCCGACAGAATTTTTTCTTTTATGATGGTCATTCCGGTAAAGGCAAAGATTTTTTGCCTTATACTGGCCGCAATTTCCTTTTATCAGGGTTTTTTTACGGCCTACGGGGTTGGAGCATGGTCTCAACTTGGATCTATGGGGATGGGCTTTCTTTATATGTGGCTAACTACTAAAAATTCCAAGAAAAAAATCTCTCGTGATGGCCAAAGCCTTGATTATTGGTCAAAGCGCAAAAAGTCTAAGGCAAATTTGTCTATTGTTCGTGATGATGGAGAAAAGCAAAATAGCGATGATAAGCCTAAGTACTGGCATTAAGTATTGGCAATCTCATTCATCTTTGTTAGGATGATCCCTCGTTTACAGTAAAATTTTTTTAAAGAACATAAAAGGGGCCCTTATGAGATTAGCTCGTGCACTAGAAGAAAAATTAATGGATGTTCGTCTTCGCGATAAATTAATTGCTGAAGGAAAAATTACACGTGAACAAGTGAAAGATTATCTTCAAAAATTAGACGACGCTCAAAAAAATGCAACGTTTACTGAAGACGAATCAGACGCTGAGTAA
>CAYWBR010000098.1:0-8643 GCA_964456675.1 uncultured Bacteriovorax sp.
TGACGTTCCTTTCGAATACGAAGGACAGCTTGTAACAGAGTACTACTGGAAAGTTAAGTAGTCGAAGTTTTGATAAAAAGGTATTCTTCCAAAAAGAAGAGTTCAAAATCTAAACAACAAAAAAGGAACCTTCGGGTTCCTTTTTTTATTAATTTTTCAAAATGAAATATCTAAAAAATATTTTTCCCATTGTCTTATTGCTCGCAGTTCTTCTGTACTCCTATGTTGTAAATCGCAAAAGTAATGCTTTAGACTTAAATAACCTTCCGATACAAAGTATTAACAATGAAAAAAAACTTCATGATTTACCAAAAAAATTCAATCTAATTTATTTCGGTTTTTTATCTTGTCCCGATTTTTGTCCAACAACCCTAAGCATATATGGACAGATACTTAATACACTATCAGAGAGAGAGATTCAAAAGATTCAAATGATTTTTATTACAGTTGACCCATCACGGGATACACTTTTAAAAATGCAAGAATACACCTCTTTTTTTAATTCAAAAATTATTCCAATATGGATTGAACCAAAAGAATTAGAACGCATTACTAGGTATTACAATATTCAATACAAAAAGGTAATTTTGAAAAACTCGACGCTTCAATACACTATAGATCATAGCACTGGCGTGATTTTGACTTCACCTGAATTCAAAACACTGGCAATTTTGGATCACGGAACTAGTTCAAAAGTAATAATTGAAACGATAAGAAAAGCACTTAAAAACTAAACACATAAAACGAGAATGATACATGAAAACACTAGCAGCGTTATTATTTTTTTTATCCGCAACAGACTTACTAATTGCCAGTGAGCTTACTTTTGAAAAAGCTGAAATAAGAGTATTACCAACAAAGAACCTAACTGCCGCAACTGTAACCATAAAGAATTTAAGTGATAAAAAATTCAAACTTATAAAAGTTGAAGGTAATTTTGCTAAAACATTTGAAATTCATACTATGGAAAAAATTGATGGGATAATGAAGATGCGAACGCTTGAAAATCTTGAAATTCCACCAAAATCTAGCATAGAGCTTAAAAGTGGTGGATTGCATCTGATGATTTTTGAACTTAATGACTTATTAAAAAAAGATAGCACATATACAATGAATTTATTTTTTGAACCAAACAAAGTAGAAGCCGTAGAATTCAAGGCCGTAGCTCAATAATTATTTTAGCTAACTAAATCTCTTAACAAGGTAGAGCTAACGTTCTCATGGGAATGATTTGGTAAACGTATTATCTGCACGTTTGATTTATTTTTGGCCATAAAATCAATGGCATCAAGGTACAATAACTCATTCTGCATCCTTGGTACGACATAAATTTTTTTTAATGTTAATAAAATTCTATCAACATCACTCCACTTAGAAAATTCCACAAAAGTATCTTCCCCCATTAATAAAGATTTCTGTTTTACATTTACCGATGGCCACCATTTGGAAGTGGGATTTTTTTCTTCAAACCCTAAAAAACCAGGGTAAAAAGAAATATCTGTCGCAGAGTGATTTAATGCTAAATCTTTAAAGTAAGTCCAAAGACAATAATTTCTAACTTTGTCCTTCCAAGGGTTATTGTCTGGTAACACTAAAAGAGAATGGGGCACGGGAAATAGCTTAATACATGCTTCATGCCCAGCATGCCATGGATGAAAACTTCCGCCATAAAATGTTAGGTCGATTGGAAAACAATCTTTTCGTTTCCATATCCAATGTGGCAATTGATGAAGGTGCCTTCCACGAACGTGTCCAGGCATAAAATCAAAAAAACTTCCTATGAACTCACAAAGCTTCATACCTTCATTTTTATTTAAATTTGATATCTCTTCTAAACGAAAAAATTCGCTAGACGTTGAAGAAAATGAAACCTCAAAAATTTTTTCATTTTTATAAGATAATATTCGATGCTTCAATTGTTTTCCCTTAACGTTTTTTTAACTTTATTCGCTTTATACACCTGATCAATGGTAAAAACGAGAAGTCCAAACCATATTAACCCGAAACTTATTGCATGTATTTTATTAAATTCTTCATGGTAGAGAAACACTCCAACTAGCAATTGCAATGTTGGGGCAATATATTGAAACATACCAATTACTGATAGCGGTAAAATATGAACTGCCTTAGAAAAAAATATTAAAGGAACAATCGTTACTATACCGGAACAAATTAATAATAATTTAGAAGGCGTAGTTACCGTAAAAAAATGCAACTGATTATTAAACCATAGGTAAAAAAAATGTGCCCCCACCACAGGGATCAGTAAGGCAGTTTCAAACAACTGCCCTAAATGTGCTTTTACTGGCACGAGCTTTCGAAAAAGAGCATAGAGCGCAAAACTCGCAGCAAGCCCAACAGATATCAATGGTTCACCGACATTATTAGAAAACAGAATCGCTAAAGCGATCGAAGCCATTCCCACAGCGAACCAATGTGTGCGTTTTAATTTTTCTTTTAAATAGAAAACTCCTATTACAACGTTTAAGATTGGATTTAAAAAATATCCAAGGCTTCCTTCTACAATATGGCCAGTTGATACTGCCCATATATATAAATTCCAATTAAACATGATTAAAAAAGTCGATGCAACCAACGTTAGTACAATTTTTTTTGATTTAAATAATTCAATAAATTCCTGTAACTCTTTACGGGTAATTACGTAAATAAGCATAAATATTGCGGCCCAAAAGATGCGATGTGAAAGTACTTCTTGAAACCCAACGCCAGACAAAGACTTCCAGTAAATTGGTACGAGTCCCCAAATTAAAAAGGCCAAACTTGCATAAAGTTCACCGCTTATTAAATTTTTAGAGCTTTCTAATCCTTTATTATTCATTCCTGATGCCTTTTTATAGAAATGCCTTAAATTGATGGCATAAAACAGGGCCAATTGGCCTTACAATGCACTAAAACTATGAGAATTTTATGATTTTTCACAGAAGTTTCAGCTCTCATTATACGATAAGCTTAGGTAAGCAAGCAATATATCCCATGAGGTTAACGATGACTTTAAAAATTTTTGCCATGGTAACTGCTCTTTTCTTGACCCAACTTGTATTTGCAAATGATGAAGACAACGACTTAATAGGAACTCATAACTTAGATCCTATTTCGGCCATGAAGATATCAAAACCAGAAATATTACAAACACTGCGCCTGCTTCGTGATTCTGGAAAAATTAGTGCTGAAGATTATCAAAAGTCCGTGACCGAGATAGAAAAAATGGACGATAGAAAACTTCAGAATCTAGCAGAAGAAGCTAAAGAGATAGCAAAAAAGAACCCAGATGGGGCAATGGATATATTAAAAGATAAAAAAATTGATTTAAAAAAAGTCGAAGACTTAAAAAACAATAAAAAGGCCCTTGATTAAATATGAAACTAACAACCGAGATTAATGATTATACGTTTTCCTTTGAACTTGAAAAAGACACGGAATACGTCCTTCATGACAAATATGATGCATTAAATACTAAAACTGCAAAAATGTTTAAAAAAGGCGAAATTGTGGCCTATAATTTAAATGTATTGGTCAGTTCTAACCAAACACTGCACGATCCCCTTTTCTTTTATGAGTCAGGTTTTCTCTTTTCGCCAAATGATGAAAAATCCCATGAGGATTTACGGGAATTTCTAGAAGATAGTCCATTCATTGAGGATATTTTAGAAAAAATTAATCTCTATAAAAAAATTGGCAGTCTATAATGGGCCAAGAAAACACCTCTTGGCCCTAGCAAAATTCTAGCGACAACCAGAACGACTTGTATAAACTTTTTGGGAATACGCAATGTCACCAACAAAATCCCCTGCAATATTAACACTTCCAGGATTCTTAATTGCTAAAAGGACATCTTTTTCGATTGTTTCGTTATAGTAGCGAACAAACTCTTGTCCCGTTCTTTGCACTGGAACAGAAGTACATATCGGTTGCCCATTTGGACCCGAATGACATACAGTTTGGTACTCCGTATATTGGCAAGTCTCCCAAGTAGAAAATGTATCTGATCTCGTTACAATCGTCTTAACTGTTCCTTCTAGGTCAACTGGCTGACCCACTTCCTTACTTGTAAAAGAAAAACTTCCATTATTAGGAATTTGCCTTCCCCCTGGAATTTTAAATTCAAATTTTTCATCACTGTCATTTGAAAGGCGAAGGGTTATGGATTTTTTGGACTTAAGCTTCAAATCTGCATTATACGTATCAACAGAAATGGTTTTTTTTACACCTTTTGTATTGGTAAGTGACACTTGTTCGTCCAGCTTTAGGGTGCCCTCAATTCGGTCGCACGAAACTAAAAATAGCGAGAGAGTTAAAAAGCCAAAAAACTTATTCATAATAAAGCCTCCGAATAGATAAAATATCTTTATTTATTAAAGTATAGGCATAGTTACTAGAGAACAATACGAAGCAAGAACTTTTAAGCCTTTGGCCATTAATTAAGCGCACAAGTGCCAATATGTCACCATTGAATCCTTATCCTAAACGAGTTAATTTTACACTCCCCCCGGTGGACTCATTGCATTATTTTAATTAATGGGCTATATAACCAAAATCACACTTTTAACGAGTTAAGACGCATAGGAGATGTATATGGGCACTAAGTTTAATAAAATCCTTATGACTGGGGCATCAGTACTTTCAGTATTAAGCAATATCCACGCCTCTGAATCAACAGATCAAAAATTTAATGAGCTCGTTAAAAAAAATAAATTTGATTCATCAATGCAATCCTATTGCTATACAAATGAACGAGGTGAGCTAGAGGGTATAAACACAAATTTAAAAGTGAGATTGGCATCTGTATCAAAACTTGTAACCTCTCTTTGGGCCATCGACTCCTTAGGCCCAGACTATCGCTATGAAACTAAGTTATTTATCAAAGGAAGCCATTTACATATTCAAGGCTCATGGGATCCATTTTTTGGTAACGAAAAAGTTTTTTTCTTAATCTCTCAGCTAAACGATTTGGGATATGAAAAATTTGATAAAGTTACCTATGATAAAAACTTAATTATTTTTCCAGGGGCCCAGTTCTACACAGGTGAACATCCAGCAGTTGGTCCAATCACAACAGGTACACATTTAAAAACTTATTTAAATACTGTAAAATGGGGACAAGTGTTTAAAGATGAATATAAAAGAATTCAAGGATTAACAAAACGCTTTCCCAGTGAAACAAGGATAAGAGAAGCCGTTTCTTTTTCCGTAGGCGAAATTAAAAACGTCGATATTAATCCATTTAAGGATGATTCAAGCGTAAAAGTCTTAACATTAAGTTCACCCGAACTTAAAGACTATTTAAAAGAAACAAATGTTAAATCCAACAATTACTCTTCTCATATGATTTTTAGAGGTCTTGGTGGTGATCAAAAACTTCAAGAATACTTAAGTAATACTCTAGGACTAAAAAATGATAAAATTAGATTATACACAGGCTCAGGTCTTCCCTTAGTTACTAACGGTGTACGCAATGATAATTTTGCAAACTGCGAGATCATTACAAAAGTAGTAGAGACATTAAAAGAAATAAGCGAAAGAAAAGGATCAACTTTAAATGCGATCATGGCAGTGCCGGGTGCCGATCAAGGAACATTTAGAAGACGATTAAATGGTTCAGACACCGCAAACTCATTCATGGCGAAAACTGGTACTTTAATGCATACATCAACTCTAGCTGGTGCATTATCAACTAAAACTGGTATAAGTTTTTTTGGTGTATTTAATCAAACTTCAGATATAGCTGGCGCAAAATCACTTCAAGACCAAATGGTATTTACGCTATTAAAAGAACGTGGTGGGGTTAGCAAATTTCCCTATAAACCAGAACCGTTCTATACAGTTGATGCCGGCGAACAAATCAAAGGTATGCTTGACAGTGAAAATGAGTTCTTACCTTTTGAAGGACCACTTAAATAACAAAGCATGAATCGTTATATAAAAAACAATAAGCCGTTAATAAACAAACGGCTTATTGCTTATTTCGAAGCTCATAATAAAATAAGACTCTTTTAATTGCTTCGAGAACACTTAAATTAATCAAATCATCACGCTCTTGCGACAACTGAGGATCCATTTGATAAAATGCCGAACTTAGTTGATCAATATTTCTAAAGTCGTTATATGCGTCTAGTGAATTACGTGCCAATAATAACTCCATTTTTTTTTCTTCCTTGATTAATGTGCAGACTGAAAAATCTCGCTCGCCTGATTTATCGCTTCTTAAAAATACACCAAAACTTCTACAGACCAATGGCCTAAATTCATAGGCACCACAAGAACCACCAGAAGAATCATTTTCTCCTCGATAAAAAATACAAGCTGTAATTGCTTCACTATTTAATAGACCAGAAATCTTGTCTAGAGTCTCAATCGCCCTATCCTGCTGGTACAGACTTAGCGCTAATGGAAGCATTTCACTCGGACGTGCAAAAATATTAGGGTTTTGACAACACTTTCCACAGCTATCAAGGCAACTTAGCCCGGACCGCATTTGTAGTTTATTATAGTGATCGCTTACGCTGCACAAAGCAGCATGAATTTTATGAATTTGATCCATTAATTATTTTATAACATGACGAAAACAATTTAATCAACTTAACCAATGCTCAATTTTAAATGAGCTAAAAAGAGATAGTAAAATATGAAAAAAAGCAGAACTATGATTTAATAGTACTATAAACAAAATTGGCGATAAAAAATGATTAAATACTCTATTAAAAGAAAATTAGTTTCAGCTATCGTTATCACTTCGTCACTGCTTACAACTCTCGTTGTCATTCTAAATTATTACATTGAATACAATAATGACCTTGACGGCATTGAAGTACGAGCAAAACAGATTGAAAAATCAATACTTCCCTCACTAACAAACTCCGTGTGGAATCTAGATATTAATGGTATTTCTACGCAACTAAAAGGGATATCGGCACTAGAAGATGTTCTTTACGTTGAAATAAAAGAAAATAAAAATCAGGTATTCTCTGAAGGAAATTCTAAACTTGTTTTAAATTCAAATACCCTACTAAAAACATTTCCACTAATTCAAGAGATTGAAAATGAACGCTTTAATATTGGACAAATTAAAATTTTTTTTAATTTAGACAATATTACAGACAAGCTTATTAAAAAAATTATCTTTTTTACCGCCTTTCAATTTTTAAAAACACTCATACTTACAATTCTATTTTTTATAATTTTCCAACAAATATTTGTAAGGCACGTCGACAAAATTTCTAATTTTTTAAAGCATTTCAATATCGAATCGACAAATTTTTCCAATTTAGTTTTGAGTAGAAAAAAAAATAAGAAAGGTCAAGACGACGAATTAGATGAATTGTGCAATAACATTAACACAATAACAGAAAGAATCGTTCGCAATAATGGGTATAAAAACCAAATTATCAAGAAGCAAGAAAATGAACTAGTTTTTAAAAACACATTAGAAAAAAATGAATTATTTATAAAAAAATTTTCCAACATAAACTCTGTTTTTGATAACGAATTACGCAATACTTTTATTTTAATAGACCAAGCATTTGAATCCCTCACCAGCTCCATCGGAAAAGAAAACGCAAACCTGGAATTCTTAAAAAAAGAGTGCCAGAGAATTCAACTTTTATTAAAAACAAACCAGCACATTAATTTGTTTAAAAATGAAATCAAATCTAGATTCACTCTCAAGCAAATTACTTCAATGCTAACAAGTTTAAACTATCGCTACCATCTAGATTCTAGCGCTCATGATTTTTCCGGTGAAATTATATTTAACATGAAAAGACTTCAACAGTGCATGGAACTAATACATAAAGAAATTATGCCTGATATACATATATCAGTAATAAACACCAAATTAATCCTGCAACTACGTCCAAAATTCTCGCCCACACCAGAGCAATTTGAGTTAACTTTAGTTTCAAATGACGAGACCTATTTTGGAATTGTTTCAGTTATTGCCCAAGAAGAAAATTGGAAAATAATGATTGAAGGGCAAACACTAAACTTTACCGTATAATATTTAGTATGTCTGATTTTTTAAAAGGGCGTGGGATAAATTCAATCTTAGCACTTAAATCATTTTTCCGAATAGATGTTTGCATATTTATCGGGATTGAGGCAATTGCCTTAAGTACCATGCTATTTTCAATGGCCATAAACAGCTCATCAATGTGCGGTAAACTATAACTTATATCAATAAACGCTAAATCATAAGTGTTTTTTTGAATTTTTTCTAAACATTCATCGATAGATTCTACACATAAAACGTCAACGTGTTTCATATTTAAATACTTAATAAGTGTATTTGCATAATCATCCCTATGATCAAACACGATTGCTTTCATTTTACCTGTAAAACTATCACTAAGCTTTGATAATCCCTCCGTCAGGTGTTGTGAATGATCAACTACAAAATTTACAGCACTTACTTCTTTAGAATTCCTACTATTCGAAGTAGTGTAAATCTTACTATCGTCAAAAATAAACTCTAAATTTAATTTATCATCGGCCTCAGAAAAAACAAACCTTGCATTTTTTTCAATTAATTCTTTTTTGAGATTTAGTGTCTTAAGTGACAACCTAGAACCATCGACAATTTCATTAAACTGTAAGTATCTTAAATTCATCTTTGAAATAGATTCAACT
>CAYWBR010000099.1:0-8588 GCA_964456675.1 uncultured Bacteriovorax sp.
GAGCGCCATATTTGGGAGCTTGGAAGCGCTAAATTTAGATATTTCTATATAGATGAAAATTGCTCATATCAAATTTTAAATTTTCTTGATCTTATTTATGATGAAGATCTCATGGCCGAATTAAAAACATCAGTAATTCCGATCGACACCGTAAAAGTTTTTAAAAAATTTCCCGGACTTTTAAAAGCTCCAGTGCTTAGAATTTCTCAAAGAGAAAAAGCCGAACTCTATCGCAAACGATTGACAGAAAAAAACTTGCCTCTTTTAAAAATTATCACAGAAAATCCAAATCAATATGAAACCATATCAAAGACATTGAGCACTGAAGAAAAAGTGAATCTTCTTGATGCGGCCTTAGAACTCAACGACTACCTTCGTCCACAAGATCTCATGAATAAAGATGGCTCCATTTCAAAAGAAAAACAAAATCTCTTAAGCCTTAGGGCCGATATTGCATATATTTCTCCAGAAATTACAGTTTCTGATTTAGAAGAACGTGATCCAACACTTTCTCACCCAAGCGAAAGGTTAGGATTGCAACTAGGAACTCAAAAATATTACGGAAACTACTTTAAACTAGGTTATCGCCACACCCTTCATGATTTACTAGACAAAAGTCTAGGCCAGCCTCCACATACTCAAATAGAGTTCTTAAATGGAGAAATCAGTTTCTATGAAAAAACCGAAAAACTTAAAGTAAATCAGTTAACGCTCTTTCAAGTAACTAACATTGCTCCTTTAAACCCTTACAAGAATTCTATGTCTTGGTATGGAAAACTTGGTGCCTATGAGACTTTTAAAAGTGGCAAAAATCTATTTGACCATACCCTTTTAAAAGGTGGAATTATGGGTGGAGGGATCACTAAAGAGTTTTTTAGCATTTTTGGAACTTCCGGCCTCTATCTCCGAGAAGATAACAAAAGTGAAATTCAATTTGGGATGAAATCGTTTTTTCACTTTGACTTAGGATACCTAAATCAATTGTTTGAATTAAATTACACTCAAAATTTTTATGGATCAGATTTTAAAAAATTTGATCAATGGTCAATAAGCTCAGAAACGAGATTTCATATTAAAAATAATTTAAGTGTTAACCTAAAAGGTCTACTTATTGAAAAAGCTCAATTGGTGGAAGCTGGAATATATTACTACTATTAATTATAAAGACCTATAATATTCAACTAACTCCGAAAGCTCAATAAATTCTTTCGTTTCTGTCCATGTACATCGCTCAAATTGTTTCCACTTGCTGGCCACTTCAATTTCATAAATTTGGGGTGTCCCACCAACATAGTAACAAAGATTAAAACTAGGCGAGCCAATTTCTTTAATAAAAGATTGATAGTCCATGCCTTTTTTAACTGCTTTAAAAGGGCACTTATCTGCACTAACGACTTGGCAATTTTTTGAATAAGCACCATCAAATGTTTTTTTCTTATGTATGCAGAGTTCTTCTGTTTTTATTACTGGCTTTCCATCCAAAATATATTTTATCTTATAATTGCCACACTCTTCACCTTTTGCCCAAAGACCAAAAGGAAAAATGATCGCTGCCACTATGATAATTAAATTATTTTTTTTCAACATATATCACCTCTCCAATCGCCCCTTTATATTTAAAAAAATCCTCAGCGATCCATACATGGCCATCGTTACATTCATAGTTTTTATCGTAAGAGCCACAATCTTTCCCCCAAGAATTTCTTAAAAGGTATTCACAACTTCCAGTTTTTGAATTAAATCGTCGACCGACTATCGAAGAAGCATGGTTGGCAAATGTCGCACTTTCTTTATAATTATATAAAAACTCAGCGGTGTAGTGCATTCCTAAAATATTCCCTTTGGTTAATTGTTCATCAATAGTTGAAAATATTTTATCTTTAGTCCCTACTGTTTTTACTTTTAATGCTTTTACATCACTTCCTTTTTCTATTGGACATGAAAGATCCGTAATTTTTTTAAATGCAGATGATGGATCAGATTTTAATAAAATTTCAGAAATCTGGTTCATATTCGCTTTAGGAAATAACTCTCCCATACCTTTTAATAAATTAATTCTTTTAGAACATAAGTCTAATAATACATCGTTTTGAGTATATTCTTGGTGATCGCTATAATTTGCGTCATTATTTTTTGTGTGAGGATTCTGATAATATTTTTTACTTAATTCTAAAATTTCATCAAAAAGTTTTTTTAAGTCATATCCTCTAGTGACGAACTTATAGTCTGTCGAAGGAAGATTCTTCTCTAAACACATCCCTTCACTAATCATTTCTTTAATTACAGAATCTGTCCAACCTCCTTCCTTAACTCCAAACATTTTAAATAAAAATTTGTCGTTCATCAAAGTTGCCATATGAACTGCGGAAGGTTCCTTACCTAAAACATGCGCTACTAAATCACTGGCCGTATATGAATAACACCAACCAATTGTATCTTGATTTTTTGGCCGTGATAATGAGAGGGGCTCTTTCACATTGATAACATCTGTACATGTACTTCTGCGTTCATTGCGGAGAGCTTGTGAATTTTTGTATTCATTTACAATTGTACTATCTAATTCAATACCAGTAAGTTGATTGCTTTCAATATAGTTCATATATTTTGCATATTGAAAACTTGCACTTAGATTTTTCTTTTTAAAATCTTCAATTTCTAATTTAATTTTTTCTAATTCTTTTTTATGAATTGGAAGTGCATCTGAGCCTAATTTTTTATAAAAACTCGAAAGAGCCTCTGCATTACAATTTAATTGTTTTAATCTTGTGTCTAAGTTTTCTTTGCAATAACCATTAATTCTCCCACGAGAGAATTCATCTTTAGTGCATTTAAAATAATATTCAGCATAAAAATCAGAATTAATTTTTTTCTTACAACTATTTCCTAAATTATTTTTAAAATAATTTTCAGTATCAAGAGAAACTACTACTCCCTCTTGGGCCAAACTTGCAAAAGGTAGCAAAAACATAAAACCGAATATAGCAATCAACTTATTTTTCATAGAAAAAACCTCACCTCTCTTAGTTTATCCTAAGCTTTACACGAACAAACTTCATTTTAATCAGGAAAAATATAACATCTTCTGAGTGCATTCGTCGGACATTCTTCTTTTTTCAACGACTTCGTTAAAGATTTTTTTCAACCATTCGATAAGTTATTCAAATCATTTGGAGGATTTTATGTTTGCTATAATTGGAGGAGTATTTGTTATCGCCTGTGTTCTCGGGGGCTACATGATGCACGGAGGGAAGCTCGGTCCCCTTTGGCAGCCAACTGAGCTAATTATCATCGGCGGTGCTGCTATTGGGACTATCATTATTTCCGGTTCTCCTCACATGTTCAAAGAAATGATTCATGCCGTACTTGGAGTTCTTAAGGGTTCTGGTGTTAGTAAACAAGCCTATCTAGAACTTCTCTCATGTTTGTTTGAATTAATTAAAATGGCATCAGCAAATCCCATCTCGATTGAACCACATGTTGAAAACCCAGAACAAAGTGAAATTTTCAAAAGATATCCAGCGGTACTTCACAATCATCACGCAATAGACTTTATCTGCGATACACTAAAAGTTCAGATCGCTTCTTCTCTTTCTCCATATGATCTAGAAGATTTAATGAACGGAGACTTAGATACCGTTCACGCAGAAGAACACCACATCGTTTCAACTTTAAACAGAGTTTCTGATGCCATGCCTGGTCTTGGTATCGTTGCAGCGGTTCTCGGGGTTGTTATCACCATGGGTAAACTTGATCAAGGTAAGGAAGTTATCGGTATGTCCGTTGCCGCTGCCCTAGTAGGAACATTCTTAGGAATTCTTTTTGCTTACGGTTTTATGCAACCTTTATTTGCGAAAGTTGAAACCAATATGAATGAAAGTGGAAAATTTGTAAGTACTGCAAAGATTGCACTTTTAGCATTTGCCAAAGGATGTAATGCAAAAGTGTGCGCTGAATTTGCAAGAAGAGCTATTCCACTTGAGTTTAGACCTACATTTAAAGAAGTAGATGAAGCAACTTCAAGTGCTGGTAAAAAATAATTAAAAAATAAACTAAGGAAAGTTTATGGCCGACGAAAAAGGTACCATTGTCATCAAAAGAATCAACAAAGGTGGACACGCTGCCCATGGTGGTGCGTGGAAAGTTGCCTTCGCTGACTTCATGACTGCGATGATGGCATTTTTCATGGTTATGTGGCTTATGGGTTCAGATGAAGCAACAAAAGCTGCTGTTGCAGATTACTTTAAAACTGCATCTGTCTTCAAAGGGGGATCTGACTCTCTTGAAAAAAGAGGGGCCGCTCCTTCTACAAGCTATTCTATTTTAAACGGTATGGAAGGTTTATACGATGAAAAAGATGTACAGGATCCCGCAAGGCCTCGCCCCGTATACCTTCAAGAGCACAAAATTTTATCAAAACTAGTTTTTGAAATTTTTGATGGAAATGCTTTTAGTGAAGATGTGCGCGCTGAATTTATGAAATTTGCTGTTCCGGGAAATATTTTATTCCAATTTGGTTCAACTGAAGTTTCATTTGAAGGAAAAATTTATCTGCAAAAACTCGCGGAAGTTTTTAAAACTTACGATGGCAAAGTTCATATCGTGGGGCATACGGAAAAAGGTGAAGGCAATACCGACGAAGCCAATTGGCGACTCTCATTTGATCGCGCCATGGCCATAAGAAAATCACTAGTAACTGATTTTGCCGTCAACCCTAACCAACTTGTTCCAATAGCACAATCAACCAATCAAGAAGTTACGGAACAAGCAAATACCGTAAACGTAAATCGCAGAGTTGAATTTATTTTAAAAAGCTCAGCATTCTAGTAACAATTACCCCAAAGTCTTTTTAAAAAAATATTATAAGGAATTATTGTAATATTAGAGCTAACCGCTCTTTCATGGGGATCAAGTGAAACGATAAGAAGATGTTTAAAGGAAACTTCTTCGGCCAATGCTTTTAATCCCTTCATATGCTTTGAAGTAACTAATTCTGTAGCTTTTACTTCAATAGCAACATCATCACCAATAATAAAATCCACTTCATGCATTGAAGTAGAACGCCAGAAACTCAATTTTCGCCGGTCATTACTATAAGATAAAAAAGATCGTATTTCACAAAAAATAAAATGTTCAAAACATTTTCCAAAAAGCTCGGATTTTGTTTCTATGTTAAAACGACCTGCCAAATTATTTGCAACTCCAACATCAAAAAAATAAAACTTTGATATACTAACAGATTTCCTTTTAATTGTTTTTGTATATGGATCTAACATCTCACCAATCAATGTATCCTCTAAAATTTCAAAATAACTCTTTATTGTTTTTGCAGAAACGCCAACATCACTCGCAACTGAAGAATAATTAACTTGTTCGGTATTGCAAACAGCTGCTACTTCTAAAAATTTAGAAAAATATGGAAGGCTTCTAATCAATCCTTCTGCCTGAATTTCTTCTCGTAAATAAGTTCCGCTATAACTGTTTAAATCATCTATGGGGTCATCTGAAAAATATATTGATGGTAAAGAACCATAGTTTATTACTCGCATGAGGTCCAAATTTCCCAATTCTACACTAGTAAAAGGAAAGAGGTGCCTTTCACGCGCTCTGCCACCCAGAAGATTTGCTCCTCCTCTTTTTAATTTCCGAGCACTACTACCAGTAAGAATAAATAAAAAACCGAGTTCAATTAATTGGTGTACTTCATCAAGCAATGCTGGGATTTTTTGAATTTCATCAATAATTACAGGTTGAGTTTTATCTTTTATTGCAAGAATTTCTTCCCTAAATACAGCTGGCCTTTTCGAATATCGCAAAAATAAATCAGAGTTTAATAAATTAAAATAAGGAGCATTCGGAAATAGAAATTTCAAAAGAGTTGATTTGCCAGTTTGCCTTGGACCGAACAAAAAACAACTTTTTTTATTTGTAAAAGATAAATCTAAAATCCTAATAAGGTTTTGCATACTTAACTAACATATCATCGTTTTTCAGTAGTATCAAGTCGTAAAAAAGGCATTTTTCCGAACTGGTTAACTTGCTCTCGATTTAAGTGCTAGACTTTTTATTTGAGTGCATTGTTTAAAGTATCTATCTCTTTATACTTCAGCTCAATATTTCTATTGGTCTGCTCAAGCTTTCTCTTTTGTTCGTTGATCTTATTGGTAGTTAAAAGTAGTTCTTTTTTTGCCGTATTAATCTTTCTTTGAAAATCATCTTCAGTAGTCCCAGAACACTCTGAAAGAAAACTTGAGCCTGGACTTTGTTTATTTTTCACCAGTGATATTTTTTCATTACATTCCGCTATTATCGCATTAAATTTTACCAAATTGGCTTCCTCTGCACTAAGGGATTTATTGATTTGAGTAATCTCATTATTTAAATCATCAACTTCCTTCATCTTTATCCCAATACTTCTTCCAAAATTAAAATCTTTTTCAGACTCCTTCGGGCAAGTATTTTTATATGTGAAATTTTTACGCGCAAACTCAACACCACCCATTTTAGTGCAAAGAGCACTGTTGGCCGATTGAAACCCCTGTGTCCACTCGCTTTGTTGTTCCTTTGAAGAGATGCTAACTCCACATTTTTCAAAAAGTGATTTTGCCTCATCACGAGACTCTCCTCTTTTTGCTAATTCTTCCCCAAGTCTAGTTAAGGACATACTTGAAGCATTTTGAATGCTGAGGCATTTACTTAAGACAGCATTATAATGGCCATGCATAAATGATTTTTTATATTCGTCTTTTTTATCACCTTCGCAGGCAAGAGCTTTTTCATTATAAAATTCTTCGGGATTTCTAGATTTATTAAAGGCATTTTGCCCCTCTTCACCCCAATTAACTTCATGGCACTTATCTTTAAATAAAGAGCCAATTGAGCTACATCCAGAAAAAACACACAAACAACCTATAATAATCAATTTACGATTCATCAATAACTCCAGAAATGTCTTTTATACTTTATTAAATCTTTTTAAATTTTAGAGATTATATAGTTACACTGTCCACAAAAAAATATTGGCCTTTGATCCCCAAATTTACATAGTGTATTTTTTTAGACGGCCTAAATACCTAAAACCTAATTCTTAATTAAAGTAGCAATTTATTACAACAGGTACTCAAATGAAATTTCGAAAGATTAGCTAAAGCGCCTTTTAAAGCAAGCCATATATAAAAATTTCAGAGTTATGCAAATATATTTAGTTTTATAGTAAGTTCAATTTAAACAGGAAAATTTAAGGCCATATCACTATGCACTTGGAGAATCTTATGATTTTTACTAAAAAGAAAATCCATCTATCCCTTGTGCATTTATTTAAATACACCTTGCATTACTTTCAATACGGCACTTTGAACTCCAGTGACTCAAACAGCTAAAAACAGGTGTGAAAAAATTGGCACTGTAATTGAACATCCCAGATCAGAATTTAAAACAGAGTATTTTAAATTAATGATGAGAAAATTTAAACAAATGTGATTAATCGCAATTAACAAGGAATATTAAATGAAAATGCTACTTATTATTTCAACTGCACTACTACTAGTATCATGTGAAAAAGACAACCAAACATCAAATGAAATAAAAACTGTACAAGTAGAAAAAATAGTAAATGAAAACTTTATTACTGAATATACAAATGGAAGAGTAGAGTACAATCAAGTTGCATCAAGAGAAATCACTAAAGTTATTAAAAAAATGGACTTTTCCAATATTAATCTCGACTTTGAATATAGTCTCAATAATAAATACACAGCTATGTATAGTATCATGGATCGTACGATATCTTGTGAAATGATAGTCACAGAAGATGAGCATTTATTCCACAACAAAATCACAAACAAGACATATCTTCTTGTCAGATCTATTCCAAAAACAGCAGAAAACCAAGATGAAAAATGTAAAACATTAGAAGATACCTCTGTAGAGTTAAGTGAGTATCACTCACCTACAAAAGAAAACTTTAAGAATAATTTTCTATCGGCATTCCTTCACCGTTTTGGATTAAATCAAAAATCTGTTACTGATGATCCTATATTTGAAAACGTTGAGTTCAAAATCTTTAACAATGGATTCGAAGCTATTAACAATAAGGGCGAAGTTTTAAGAAGTAATTTTGTATCAAAACCAATATCAATTGTGCAGATATTTGATAAAGATTTCTCTGATTATGAAAAATTAAACACTAACTCTTTCAAAGATTATGTCGTTACAAGCTTTTGTTCATATAACATTGAGTATTCTGGATATTACACGTACTTTATAACAAATAGCTTTGATTACAATGATCAAGAAAAAATTAAATGTGCAACTTACGAAGAACTACAACAAAAAAAGCTGGTAAAAGAATACTACTAGAAATAAAATGTAAAATGCAGTAGTCACTAAAAGCGTTTACAAGTCATCCTCAGTCAATACCAATTTCTAGTTCAAATAATCAGTTTCAACTTCTGGTTCCCATCTTCGGATGGGAGCCTCCTTTTCTTTACCTCCTTCGTAGACTAATTTTAAATAAAGCTCTTTACCCTCAATAAAGGTTTCCATTGGTGTCCGCCCCTTACATCGTTTTCCTTGGTTAGTTCGTTCGCAAT
>CAYWBR010000100.1:0-8577 GCA_964456675.1 uncultured Bacteriovorax sp.
AGGTAAATTCTCTTTCTTCCGGCGGATCATTTATTAGTCGCTTTTTGGCCAACTTGAAGTATTGGCCATTACGCTAGGCCGTAAGTGGCCGATAGATTATGGAATTTAGATGCGTAGGCCCTGATTAATTGCTATTAACAGCTAATAAGCGGTAGTAATCACAGGAAATCACGTACAGAGAATCAATAATCAATTGGGCTTAACTGGTCGAAGTGCATTGAGTATCCTTTCAGCACTTCGTTCTCTGTCAATAGAGCCTCTCGTTGTAGATTCATTAGAAAAGCGCTCTAAAATTTTTCTAAGTACTCTTTTGAAAGATAAAGATTAGTTTCGTTTGTAATGAATTCTTTGTTAATGCTTTTATTTTGCAAGCATCTTTGACTGAATTGTGAGGCGGTCTCATGAGGTTGTTTATCTAGCCCATACCTTTTCATATGCTTTAAAAATTTTTTGTAGCGAAGAACGTGTTTGGCTTCTTTCTTTTTGGTAAGAGCAAAGATTAAAAAGTAGAAAAGACAAAAACATATCAAGGATCCCAAAAACAAATAGTGAAGTTTAATATTTTTTAGTGATTTAAAAGATAAGAGATTTTCTTGAGTATCTTGATCATAGCCAAATATTGTTTCATTAAACCGAGAATTAAGAGCATCAAACCAAAGACCAATATTTGAAAGAAATTGAATTTTTGGCAATGCAAATGCTTGTTGCTGATTATTAAAGTCTTGAGCGGATAATTCAAGTCTTGAGGGAATTACTAACTCAGTTGGATCAATTCTCACCCACCCCTTATTCTCTAGAAATACTTCCACCCACACATGGGCATCTAGTTCCTTTATGATAAGTGAATTGTCATAAGCATTGTATTGGCTGCCAAGGTAGCCGGATACTAATCTAGATGGAATACCAGACAATCGTGTTAAAACTCCAAATGCAGCGGCAAAATGACTGCAATAACCACTTTTTCCATTCATCAAAAAGTCTTCAGTTGATGAGTATTGTGGTGGATTCAGAGAATAAGAAAAATTTTTTTTTCTAAAATTAACAATCAATTTATTTAGTTTAATTTCATCCTGATCACTTTCTAAAATATTTGCTAAATAAGTTTTTTGAATATTGGTTACAAATGTATCTTTAATTTTAATTTTTAGGGACTTTCTTTTTAAAAAAGGATCTATGTGCTGTTGCAACAGGCCTGAGCCATAATTTAATATGTATTGAGTTTGTGGTTTAAAGCTCGATCGAGATCTAATGGTTTGATCATAATAATAAATAGAATGATTGCCTTGATTCTTATTTTCAATTTGGGATTGATAACCATCAAGACTAATAAATTCTTGAGAAAATGTTTCTTCTAAAACAAATCGTAAAGAGTTGATGGGATGTTGATCTGATAAATTTGTTAAGTGTTTAAATTTTTCAGGTATTTGAATATTATGCTCACTAGTTCTCCAGGCACCATCATAATAATTCCATAAGACATTTTGTCGCCAATAGATATTTATAGAAGGTTTTAAATCACTCTCACCTAAATAAACCTTGAAAACTTTTTTACCACTTAGGTTTAATGGACCCAAGAATTTTATGTCGATAACATCGCTAAGGCCGGTTTGTGGAATTTGAAAGTTGCCAGACACATTTAAAAAGCCTTGAGTGAATCTCGGGAAAGTATAAAAAAGAACAAACGAAAAGATTAAAGAAGGCAAAATTAATAAAACTAAGCGCTTTACACTAATGGAACTTAAGTCATAATTGCGTAGCTTTAAAATATAATAGAGATAGAAAAAAATCTTTAAAACTCCAAAAATAAAAAGAGTAAAAGAAGGATTAATTAAAAAAATTCCTGTTTCAGATAAGCATAAAATAAGAAACATATTAAAATGATCATTCTCATTCTTTAGTTCCCAGAATTTTAGAGTTGAAAGGATCAATACAAATGAAATTGCACCTTCAGCGCTTGATACTTTTTGAAAAGAAAAACGTATTAGAAAAATTGCAAAAAAAAGTAGACCAACTTTTATGAAAGATCGATGAGAATATTTATGTGTCATCAATCCAAGAATAAGTGAAAAAAATGAAAAGAGTATTACGTTTTGAGGAAGCTCTCCCCAAACAGAGAAAAGATTTATAGTTATAAAAAAAAGTGTTAATAAATTAAGACTCATAGATCACTAATGAACCTTAAGCAATTTTCTTGATGTAAGCTTCCCTTGCCTGCTTCAATAACAATTTGCTTATTAATTTTTAACCCATACTCTAGATTATTAACCTCTGCGGTTGAGATACTATAGGAAACTTGTTTTAATAAATTTTCCTTATTTTCGTAATCACTATCAATATTAAAATAGATTTGCTTAAAATCATGACCAGAAAATGCTTTGGTGTACCATATATTAGATTTTGCAAGTTTCTTCCAATCAACCCTTCTTAGGGGGTCACCTATTTTGTATTCTTTTAATTCAGTATCATCAGAATCATCAATTTGACCTTGAGATTCACAGAGAATTGGAATGTGGTGGTTTGCTCTTTCAGGAAAATTATAAAAGCTGCACTCTATCTTGAAATAAGTGAATGCCTTGAAAAAGCTAAGTGGAAATTTAGTTGATACGCAAATATATTGTAATTTTTTTTGGCCTCTGTTTCGAAAAGTAAGATTCATCTCATGGGTATCAATAGGATTGTGATTTTTATAAGAAAATTCATCATTAGAAAATGAAATCAAATCATAATGAAATGGTTCAACTTCTAAACGATCGTGACCATTTGGATTCCTAGAAGTGAAGCTTAGCTTTAAATGATTACTCTCTTTTTCAAACCCATCACTTATTCCAGCAAAAAGCAAGTTGAGTCCTTTTAGGTTGTAATGCGTATAAAACATAGAACCAAGTACAACGCAAAAAAGAATGAAATTAAAAAGTAAAACATAGTTGTTAGCGTAAATTAGACCGATGATGAGGAGAAGAAAATTAAGACTAAGAACTTTTAAGCCATCGACTGTAGGAATTATATAGATTGGATGAGCTGATCTTCTTTGAAGAGTTTTCCAGATAAAAAAAAGACGAATTTTATCTAGAAGCGTTAGCATCATACTTTAATCGATTGGAACAAGTTTAATTAATTTTTGAGTAAGTTCTTTTTCTTCTTTAATACTCAGACCCAGATGAGGTGGAAGGCGATGAGAAACAATGCTCTCTAATACGCTTTGAATATCATCTGGAAGTACGTGGCTTCTTTTGTGGATGTAAGCCCACGCCTTTGCTGCACGCATGAGGTCTTTACCGGCCCTAGGGCTTAAACCTCTAAATTGTGAATGAGTTCTAGATGTTGTGAGTAAGTTTAAAATATAATTGTAAATAGCTTCGGAGGCATGAATATTTTGTACTTCTTTGATGCTTTGTTGAAGTCTTTCTTCGTCATAAATAGATATTAAAGTTTGAAGTTGTTCTTGATGTTCGTCACTTGCAATCATTGCTTTTTCTGCAGCAGCAGTTGGGTATCCGATTTCAATCTTCATCATGAAACGATCTAATTGAGATTCAGGCAATAAATGAGTACCTATTGAAGATCGCGGGTTTTGAGTAGCGATTACAAAAAATGGTTTAGGTAATAGAAAAGTTTTTCCATCAATAGTAACCTGATTCTCTTCCATTGCTTCAAGAAGTGCACTCTGGGTTTTTGGAGTGGCACGATTAAGCTCATCGGCCATAATCATATGATGAAAAATAGGGCCCTTTAGAGTTTGAAAATTTTCTTCACGATTGGAGTAAATTTGTACACCTAGAAGATCAGATGGCATTAGATCATTGGTAAATTGTATGCGAGCAAAACTTAAGCCACATAACTTTGCAATCGTTTTTGCAAAAGTAGTTTTTCCAACGCCTGGTACATCTTCAATTAACAAATGTCCCTTTGCCAAAAAACACGCAAGAGCAAGTTTAGTTTGATGTTCTTTTCCAAGAACAGATTTTTTTGATTCATTTAAAAATTGATCTATAAGCTCAGACATGTTGTGCCTCTCGTATGGATTACACAATTCATGTTACTAGAAATTGAAATTTTGGGTAAAAAAAAGGCCACTCATACGAGTGGCCTTGTTGGTGTCATCTTTTATTTTGGCAAAAGATTAGTAACGGTTTCCACCATCTCTTCTTCCACCACGATCGCCACCGCGATCTCCACGGTCACCGCCGCCTCTTGGGCCACGATTGAATCCGCCTCCGCCTTCTCTTGGAGCCATTGGCTTAGCTTCAGAAACTGTTAAGTTTCTTCCGTTAAACTCTGTTCCATGAAGAGACGAAATTGCATCAGCTGCTTCTTCTGGTGAAGCCATTTCAACAAAGCCGAAACCTTTGCTTCTTCCAGTTTCACGGTCCATAACAACTTTTGCTGATTCTACTGTTCCGAACTGGCCGAATTTATCAGCTAGGTCTTGATCACGAACAGAATAAGCTAAGTTTCCAACATAAATCTTCTTACCCACAAACCCTCCTTAAGGCGCTTGGTGAGCCGCTTAAAGAGACAGGGGTCATCGAAACGAACACAGTACTTTATGCGGACAAATTAAACATAATGCCTTTAATCAGGCACAGATTTAAGATACACCATTTTTATATAATTACAACAGACAGAGTTCTTAAAATGTTTGACAAATGTTATTTTTTACAAAGTAGCTGCTCTTCAATGACTAATTGTTTGAAAAGACTTGGCAGTGTGGTGAAAAACATCCCCCGCTTGGTTAGGCTATCCTCATAAAACGACTTACCGTCCTGAGTGATTTTCAATCCATTGACGGGTAAAACTGGCAAAAAAGGGTATTTTAAGTTGTTTTCAATGCGTTTACCGGTTTCTGCAATAAATTCTTTGTTGCAATCTTGTGCCTTAAATTGGATATCAATGCCTTCACCATTTAGACCAATTTCTTTAGATGAATATCTTAATTGATATTTTAAACGTCCATGTTCTACTTTTACTGAACTAATCGTTTGGGCCTTAGTAATTGTTGAAAAAATTAAAATAAGCAAAAGATAAGATTGTATTGTTATTCTAAACATTTTTGGAATCCAGTTAATTCTTTCGATTTATCAATAACGATTTGGCAAGATGTTGGAATAGGAATGTTTTTATTAATTACTTCTAATAAAAGCCGATAAAAGCTTGGCGAATGATTAGACTCAGCATCCTCGTGTATATAAAGATCTAAAAATTTAGTTAGAGAATCATCTTGTTTTAAAAGCGAACAAGCAAAAGGAGTCTGTGTGACAGTTTTATCTCCTGCCATAAATGCAATAAGATCTGCAGTATCCTCTTCTGTCTTGATATAGTCACCAGGAAAAGAAAACTCGCTGTCTTCAATTGGCTTCTGGGTTTTAGCATAATTACTAGAAACACATTTTCTTAATTTCATATATATCTGTGTACTATGTGAACTAGCTTTTTTTTGAAGAAAACCTTGATTAATTGCATGCCCAAGCTCATGGGCAATAACAGAAGCACCGGCTGATTGGTGGTTACAACTAAAGGGAGATACATAAAGAGTATCTTTTTTAGGTAGCCTAAAGCTGGCACCTTCTTGTGCCTTTAATATCGCGGTAGCTCTGTCTATGCTTAAATAAGAGTCCCAAGCATTACCGGCAGGATCGCTATTACAAAACTGTGATGAAGCTAGAGGGTTGGGAGTCTCTCCCTCAGCATGACGAATAATTTCTTTCAATGTTACAGCTTCATCGAAGGAATATTTTATTGGATCTTGTATTATTGAATCAAATGCCTTTTCATATTGATCAAGCGGCGGAGGTCTGACGCCGTCAACCTCTTTCTCGGTCATTGCCTCTGCTGAAATGTCTAAATCGTTTTTAAAATAATTTGCATAATATTTTTGAGTATGATCGCTGAATTTTCCAATAACGTTTGTTAAGACCTTGGGTACTGTTTCGGCGTATAACGTTAGTGCTTTTGACTGTGATGCCAGTAGTGACTCTGCGGCAACCATTCCTGCGATACATCTTGACATGGATCGCTCCATCGCCTTTGGATCATCTAATCCTTTTTTGTAATCGGCGATAATATTGCGAGCGTTTATTGACTTGAAATATGCCTGATAAGCATTTTGACATCCATTCGTAAGGCATGCTTTTTGAGAAGATCCCCCGATGAAGTCGGGATTAATTTCAAAAACAAGAGCTTCGGTATCGTAAAGATCTGCCATGGCTTCAATGAGTGATTCGCGGACATTGTTAACAGGAGTGTTTAATAATTTTTTAAGATTTTTTATTCCACGAATTCCCAAATTATAATTATTTCTATTTTTTAACGCAGAATCTTTTTCTGCGCTCATGACTGATTCGTATCTAGAAATTTGTACTTTTAAAAAATCTTTAAAATCATTTTTTGACAAAAGATTTAGTGAAACCAACGTATCTGGATTTGAGTTTTTAAAAGTTTCTAATTGTTCCTTGTATTCCACTAACCCTTCACGAATTTCAAGAGGTACAGAGCTAGGATCTGTTATTTTATATGAAATTTTTTTACCAAGTGGCGCATTTTTGTCAATGTTGATAGTCAGATATTTTTCAAATGTGCGCACGTTTATATCAAGAAGAGTGTCAGTGTTTTCCCATGAACGAGGATTAAAATTTAATTTATCATTTGTTAAAAGCTTAGCTTCGGCATCTGCCAGTGTTTTCTTTTTCTGATCTCGAATTGATTCTAGTGCCGCCTTTAATTTTGGTTTTATTTTATCAATTTTATATTTAGTCGAAGAGGTCATGTATGAAGAAATGTTTTTTTTGTCGACGTACACAGAGGGAACAATCGAAGGTGAACCACAGAGAGCGCGAGCACATTGTTGCCGATATTTTAAATCCTCTGCAGAGACTTGAAACTCGATGAGTTGTGGTTCTGTTAAGCATTGTAAAACAGGTGTGCTGAACTTGATTTTTCCATTGTTAATATCATCAATCGTATAAAAAATTCCAGCATCAATTCCCGGCTGAGCAAGCGTGGAGACTGTAACTAAAATTAAAAAAAATAGATAGATAATTTTAAGCATCTTAATCCCAAATGTTGTTGGTTGTTTGCCATTGGAAGAAGCAATTCAAAAAATATTTTAACTGACATTTAAACTTGCACAAGCGGTGAAAGCTTTACCGTTTTTAATTTTTTGGATCTAATATGGTTAAATCAATACTTAAGAGGTTTTTATCATCTTTAATTTTATGATATATATCTATAAATTCATGGGCGTTTTTTGTGGAAATTGTAAAAGTATTAGTCCGTTTATTTGATTTTAAGATGTGTAGTTGATATCTATCACCAAAAGACTGAGCGTTAATGTCAGGCTTGATTTGTATCGAGAACTCGTTTGCCAATAACCCAATAGCATTTGTTTTATTGTGTATAACTGGCCAAAAAAAATTAGTGTTTGAATTGGATTTTTCAAAGTCTTTCAATATAAAAAATTTATTAAATTTGAAATAACCTTTTGAGTTAGTTGTTTCATTTATTCTAGTGAGAGCTGTCAGTTCAGGGATAATTCTCCATTCTTTGTTGATCGCGAAGGCGTTATAGGTTGCCAAAACAGAGTGAAAATCATTTAAATCGTCTTCATTTGTAGATGTTGGTTTTCTTTCAGAGCTATTTGAAGATAGTTTTTCGGTAAATCGTAAATCATAATTAAGTGCTCTTAGAACTTTTTCTTCGCGGGATGGCTCTTTAAAGTATGATAGAAAAAAACCAGAAATTAGTGAAATCACCGAAAAACCAAAGACAAATTTTCTGAAATTTATTTTTTTCATAATGAATATATATCGTCATTTTAAAAAAAATTTGTAGAATTCAAGGATGGAAAATTATATTTATTTGCCGATAGCGGGATTAATAACTGGACTCATTGACTCGGTTGTTGGTGGTGGTGGGATTATTTCTCTGCCAACACTTAGTTTTGCCGTTGGAGCCGGCCCAGATGCCATTGGTACAAATAAAATTGTAGGGACAGTGGGCGCTCTCGTTGCTCTTTTTGTTTACGCTAAAAATGGGAACCTTCTTTGGAAGGAGGGCCTCTCTTATGTTCTTTGGTGTACACTGGGTTCTTTTTTGGGAAGTAATCTTGCACCTTATGTTGAAAAAATTTATTTTCACTACCTAATGATTATTACCTGTCCGTTAATTTTAATTTTAGTAATAAAAAAAGATAAACTTTTTACGGATAAAATTCGTCAACCAAAGCCCCTTTATATTTTTATAGCGACAGCTGTTTTTGCAGGATTTTATGATGGTTTTTTTGGACCAGGTGGTGGAACAATGATGTTTTTAGGGCTTTATTTGGTCGCAGGATTTCCTCTTCTAAATGCCATCGCCATTTCCAAGCTTGCAAATAGTTTTTCTGCCGGGACAGCTCTAATAACTTACTATTCGAATGGATACGTACATTTTAGAGAAGGCTTACTGGTCGCGCTTGGTATGACCATGGGCTCATTTATAGGTGCCACATATGCATCAAAAAATGCGACAAAAATATTAAAACCAATGCTAATCCTAGTGGTAACGCTATTGATGGGTAAATTGATTTGGGACTTAAAATAA
>CAYWBR010000101.1:0-7673 GCA_964456675.1 uncultured Bacteriovorax sp.
ATGAAAGACGGTGATGTATCCCAGATAACTCTGAAGGGCCAAGAGACTAGAGTAATGATGACTCAAGAATATTTTTTTCAATTGATGGCACGGTTGGAAAAGGTTGAAAAAACTGACACTATAACGAAGTATGATACCACTGGATTAATGAATAATTTTGAAAATTTAAAATTAAGTGAGCGAGACTTTAATAAAGTAATAAATGAAATCGAAAACCCATTGGTTTTAGTGATCAAATAGCCATTTATCCATAAAAATAGCCATATATATCCATATTTCTTGCATTTATGGCTATTTTTGGATATATTTATGGTTATGGAATTACACGAAAAACATATAACAATTACCCCTAAGATACTTAAATTAATTGCTGAAATTGATGAGTTTAAAGGAAGCTGGCTATCACTAGGACAACTGGCCCCAGAGAGACTGACGTCACTAAAAAAAATTGCAACCATAGAATCGATTGCTTCTTCAACAAGAATTGAAGGAGTAAAGCTCAGTGATGCAGAAGTAAAACTTCTTTTGTCTGGTTTAGATATTAACTCATTTAAAAATAGAGATGAAGAAGAAGTAGCAGGCTATGCAGAAGCGATGAATTTGATTTTTGAAAGCAATACAGAAATGCCTTTTAGCGAAAATCTAATAAAACAACTACATCAGGTGTTATTAAAATTTTCGAGCAAAGATGTACGCCATAGAGGTGAATACAAAAAGCTCAATAACCATGTTGAGGCCGTGGGCCCAGATGGTAAAAGCCTAGGAGTTATCTTTCAGACTGCTACTCCATTTGATACTCCCTTTAAAATGGAAAAATTGGCATTATGGCTGAATAAGTCTTTATCTCAATCAGATGCTCACCCACTGATTATAATTGCAACATTTGTAGTTGATTTTCTTGCGGTACATCCATTTCAAGATGGTAATGGAAGACTTTCGAGAGTATTAACAACCCTTTTATTACTTAAATCTAATTATGAATATGTGCCATACTCTTCTATGGAACGCGTGATAGAAGAAAATAAGGATAAGTATTATTTATATCTTCGATCGGCACAAACAGAGAAAGATTTGGAAAGCATTCAGCTTGTAAGATGGATTGAATTTTTTCTAGAATGCCTCGTTCAACAGAAAAATACTCTTCTAAGAAAGCTTGAAAAAGAAAAGGCGTTAGTTTCTCTTCCTAAATTGTCAGAACAAATTATGATCTCACTAAAAGAGCACGGGAAATTATCTCTGGCCGAAGTAGTAAAACTTACAGGGGCTAATAGAAATACGGTGAAGTCTCATCTTTTTAAGCTTGTTGAAAATAAACAAATTCAAAAAGAAGGAACTGGAAAAGGAACTGTTTATTTTATTTAAAAAACCACTTTTGTAGTTCAAATCAAATTTTTAGATTTTATTTAATGCACACGATTTGATTAATAAAAAGCCTATGCTACATTGATTCTATATATGGGCCATGGGATTGAATTTTAATCAGCGATCCCGAGTCCACAAAAATGTTGCACCCTTAACATAACCTTAAATCTTTCTAATCTACTGAAATTTGAATAAATAATGAGTATTTATCTAATCTATGTCATATAATTTGGTTTTTTTTTGATACTCGCATATAATGGACATCTAACTAAATTTCTATAAGGTTTTAGGCCAATAAAGATGAATCGTTACGAAGAACTCATACAAAAATACCAAACTCTGAATGAATTTACTCTTTCGCAAGAAGATATGGATCTCTATAAGAGCTTTCGAGATAAGCTTGAGTCTTATCTTGTGTCTGAGGAAGAGACGAGAGGCTACTCTTCTCGTTTTACTGATCAAAAGAATGTTTTTGGTTTGAAGCCGTTTGACGATATTATAGTCATCGCAAATATTAGAGGTTGTATTTGTTACGCCAATTCTAGTTTTTACAGCTATTCCTGTGTTGATAAGGCTGGCATTGATTCAAATCCTGGTACGTTTTACATTAATAACCTTCGCCATCCCGATATGCCTAAGACTATATTTAAAGATCTCTGGGAGACAATAAGAGATGGCCGAATGTGGAGTGGTGTTATTTGTAACCGAAATCTTAGAAATCAGGATTACTGGCAGATTGTTAATATATTTCCTATTATAGAAAATGGTGAAATCACTAATTACATCGCATTTAATAAGCGAGCGCCAGAGTCCATTATTGCTGAAATCATTAGTTTTTATCGGAAAATTCCTTAAAATATCTTTAGGAAATCTTAAAGATCTAAATTCCTTACGTCCCGTACAATATATCTAAGTTTATTTGGAAAATTAAGCAGGGATGAATCAGTGTTTGCTATAAATATCTTATATGTTGAAGACGATCCACTGATTGCGGAAGTCTATTCCATTATGATTACGGATGCGGTACCTGGAAGTACGATTGAGGTGATTGAAGATGCTAAAAAAGCAATTGAGCTTGTAAAAAAAAATCCAGATAAATTTCAACTCATTATTTCTGATCAGAAACTAATAAATGGTACTGGTGGGGAAATCTTTAAATTCGTTAATGGTCAAATGCTGGGGATTCCATTTGTTTTAATCACGGGCTGTGATTGTACCAGTGAAGCAGATTTTAAAAACTTTTTTAACTCTCATGTTAGAAACGCCATGGTAATAAAGCCTGTTGATGAAGATGTATTAAGATCTAAGCTTCATTGGTGCCTTGAAGAAAAAACCAATTTAGTGGAAGTCTATAATAAAGATATTCAAAATTTTGATGAGAAAGTTCCAGTGGGCTCAGAAGCGGTCTTGCGACTTAATTCAATTCCTTGTGATGTCTACTTGAAACTTCGAGATGGAAAATTTGTTAAAGTTATTAATAAAGAACAAATTTTTGAAAGAAAATTAATTGAAAAATTAATTGTAAAAGGAGTTAAGCAGTTTTTTGTCAACCGTTCTGAATTATCCAAGTATGGTGATTCTATTTTCACTTCATTGACTTCGGCATTAAAATTAAATTCCCATTCAAAAGATAAGATCAAGCAGTCGCAGATTAATTCCAAGGCCATTAATGTTTTAAAAATGAATTTGATTAAATGTGGTTTTAGTGAAGCAAGTATGGAAGCCGTTGATCAGATTGCAGACCTACAATTGGAATTAATTAAATCCTCGCCACAGCTGAATGATTTTTTAGAAAAATTTCAGCTTTTTGCAAAATCTAATGCCGATCACACCAGAATTGTTAATTATATAAGCGTGGGTATTTTAAAAGAACTAAGTTGGGATTCGGAATCAACCCTTGAAAAAATGAGTCTTACGGTTCTGTTGCATGATATTTCGCTGCCAGAGCGCTGTTTTAATGAAAGAGATCATCGAAAATATGGTGAAGTAGATAAAAAACTCTATCTTCGCCACCCTGAAGATTCGGCCCATATCGCAAAAAATTTTAACTCAATAGGGATGGGTATTGATAAATTTATAGTTGAGCACCATGAATTACCTGACGGACATGGTTTTCCTCATAAATTAAATTATAACACCATTCATCCTATGAGCGCAGTATTGCATCTTGCCGACAGAGCATCCGATATTTTATGGTCTTATGACTATGATATGGATAGGACAATTGAGGAAATAAAAAGCTTAAAATCTTTTTATTCCCGTGGGTTTTATCGGAAACCATACGATGCTCTTTGTCGGGTATTTAAAATTTAGAAAGCATTTAGGTGTAGTGATAAAAAAAACAGATACACTTAGGTAGTGTTAAATCTTACGGGAATATTTTATGAAAAAATTAATGACCATTGAAGATGTTCAAAAGCTTATCCAAAATAATGATAATGTCTTTATTCTTTCTGGATCATTTGATGCGCTTTCAAAGCTACCAATTGGAAAATGGATTGGGGGAACTTCTGCCTATTTTATTGATAGTGAGGGGGGAAAAAAATCAAGGGATCATGTTTTCGTCGAAATTCTTCCCGCTGTTTTTAGCGATTATAAAATTGTGACGTACAAAGAAGATGAGATTAAAAATTTAGCAGATAATTATTATAAGCATGGTTTTAGTTATCTTTTATTGCCAGCGTTTTCAACTATTCATTATAGCTATGCTGAAAAGTGTAGAGAGTTTAATAATCTAAATGCACAAGCACTTATGGGATGGGTGGCCGGTTTTGATTTAGATGATACCAAGGCACAAACCGGCTTTGTGTTTAATGGCTCGACTGGTGAAAAATTTAATGATCGAGGCATAATTTTGCATGTGGCATTAAAGAGTGAGTATGATGCTCGACTAGATACGGTTAATCTTTTTGAGCAAGGAAATGGAGATGTATTTTCTTTTTTAAATAATGGTTTTATCCAACAAGATTGTTATATACGTGGAGAAAAAAGAAATTTTTATGATTATATTGTACAAAATGAATGCGACATGCAGCTTCCGTTAGTAACAACGATTAATGATTTGCAAACAAATATTAGCATCAAGTCTTTGGATAGCAGTAAAAAAGAAGTCCATCTTTATGCACCAGTTTTTAATGATCAAGAATATCAGTTTGCTTCGCCGGTGGGATTTTACGAAGACGAATTTGAAGATAAAGTTATGGAGAAAAATCTTCATCCACATATTAGTTGCAATTGTATTTTGAATTATTTATACGCGCAGTTAGAAGGGAAAAAAACTGCCAATATTACTTGTCCTATGACGTTTGGTGAAATATCACATTTATTAATTAACCAAACTATGGTGTGTCTTACTTTTATAAAAAAATAGTATTTAAGGAATAAACAGAATGAGTCTTAGTATACTTGTAGTGGATGATGAAGAATTGATTGTTGAAATGATTGCCGATGAGTTGCAATCAAGAAAGTATCAAGTATTCACAGCGAACTGTGGCGATGATGCAATTGATGTACTCAAGAAAAATAATTTGGATATCGTCATCTCGGATTTTAGAATGCCCAATGGGGACGGGATGAGTATATTAAATTATATTAATACTCTGGATAAACGACCTCATTTCTTTTTTATCTCGGGTTATTCAAAGCTCAGCCCTAAAGAATGTCTAGAAAGAGGGGCAAAAGAATATTTTGCTAAGCCATTTAACTTAGATGAAATGATCCAAAAAATTTTAACCTACGTCTAATGTTTTTTTATAGGTAGAGAATGAATAAAAATGAACAATTTAAAATTCTAATCGTCGAAGATGCCCCAGTTCAGGGGAAAAAACTTCAGTATGTTTTAGAGAAATTTGGCCATCAAGTGGTTTGGGCACTCGATGGTTTACTGGCACTTGAAGAGTTAGACAAACATCAATTTTCACTCGTGATCACAGATTATCAGATGCCTAATTTAGATGGTCTTGAACTATTGAAAAAAATAAGAAGCCTTCCACATGTGAATAAAATACCCGTTATATTATTGACCACAATCGAAGATGAAATGGTATTTCTGGAGTCATTAGAGGCGGGAGCTAACGAGTTTTTAAATAAACCTTTTCGCCCTGAAGAGTTGAAACTTCGAGTAAAAAATTTAATTTCACTTTATCATTATCAACAGGTTCTCGATGAAGATAATAGAGAACTAACGGCGACAGTGCATGAGCAAAATAAACTTCTTAAAAAGCATTTTGAAGAATTAAGTGCTGCCCACGAAGAATTAAAGAATATGCAAGAGCAGTTAGTTTTAAATTCTAAATTGGCATCTTTAGGGGTTTTTAGTGCCGGGATGGCACATGAGATTAATAATCCACTGACAATTATTAAGATGCATAATTTAAAATTAAAAAAATTTATTGATAAAAGCCACGACGATAAGGAGGCTCTTATTGCACTAACGGATCACATTGATAAAAATGCTGATCGAATAAACAAAATTATCTTGCATCTAAAGAAATTTTCTCAAACAGAGAACTTGAACGATGAAAATGGAGTAATCGAAAATTTAGATCTAGAAAGTTGTATGATTGGTCTTAAAGAATTTTATGAAGGGTTGCTTTCAAAATATTCAATTGAATTAAAAACTGAATATGAGAAGGGGTTAATGTCAAAAATTTCCGCTACGCTTTTAGAACAAATTGTAATTAACTTGATTCATAATGCCGTTGATGCCATGGAAGAAGTGAGTGTTCGCAAAATGGAATTATCTTTAAAAAAAGATGGTGCCTTTGCCTTGATTAGAGTTACAGACAATGGCCAAGGGATTAGTGGTGAAGTAAAAGATAAAATATTTGACCCATTTTTTACCACCAAAGAGCCAGGTAAAGGTACGGGATTAGGTTTAAGTTTGGTGCGCTCCTATTTAAAATTGGTTGATGGAAGTATCGAGGTTAATTCAGAAGTTGGAAGAACTTCATTTGTCATTCGTTTGAGGTTAGCAGTATGAATATTAAAAAAAGTTCTCTTTTATCAAGTGATGAAGATTTAGAATTTTTAGCATCTCTTAGGAAAGATTTTTTTATTGAAGGGAAAGATCGGTTACTAGAAGCAGAGGTTGCATTATTAGATTTTGAATCGACTCAAAATGAACTTAAGCTTCTAGATTACAAAAGAATCTTACATTCTGTTAAAGGAAGCGCAAAAGCAGTAGAGGAAATAAGTTATGCGACACTTGTGCATAAAATAGAAGATCGAATCCAAGGTAGTATTGACGAGAGTTTTTTTGATCTAAATTTGAAATTCATTGATATATCAAAGCAATATTTTGATGCTTCTTTAAAAGAAGAAGATGTTTCAGAATTAGTTAATGATTTACTAAAAGAAGTTGGGTGAGTAGCTTTTTTTTATTTAACTTGGTAAACAGGATGTATTTTATTTATATTAATCGCATGACACAGCTTAGCTATTAAAGCGTTTTTTTTTATTGCTCTAATCTTTCTTAAGTAATTATTAATTTTGTCGAAAATCATATTGTCTACTATTTAGGAGTCAGTATGAATTATAAAAAATTATATCCATATACATTTGTTTTTGAAATTTCATTAATTATTACCATGTTGGCATTTGATTATTTGATCTTTAATTTATTTCTCTTATCTATAGTAGTTGTTAAAAACATATTTTTTTATCATAGAGAAACTATATCAAAAAAATTATTATTTAATGAATTTAATAGTCTTTATGCTGATAAAAATCGAAGTTTATCTCAATTTCCAGATGAACTGAAACATGTTGTGCAAACAGCTTCTTTTTTGTCAACTGATTTGCAAGAAGCTTGTGATGATTTAAAAAACACGGTTGATGATATTCATAATAGCTTAGAAAAAAATAAAAAATTAGTAAGCAGCTTAGAAATATGTATTGAGAAAACAAATACTGGTTATCAGTCTGTTGAAAAAATGAAATTTTTCATAAGTCAACTTCAGGGTGTTATTGAGGGAAATATTGCTGGTCAAGAAAAACAGAATGAATTGTTTTTAAGAATAAACGATTTATTTAAAGAGATTAATATAAAAACCAAAGTCATTAATGACATTGTTTTTCAGACAAAACTTTTAGCTTTTAATGCTTCAGTAGAGGCCGCACGAGCAGGAGAGCATGGGAAAGGGTTTGCTGTTGTTGCTTCAGAGGTTGGAAGGTTAGCGAATGAAAGTGGAAAAAGAGCATCAGAGATAAATGAAATTTTATCTAATGCCAATAACGAAGTAGCTGCAATCGTAGAAAATGCTAGAAACAACTCCAATATAATGAATTCTGATCTGTTTCGAGGAGTAACA
>CAYWBR010000101.1:7683-8575 GCA_964456675.1 uncultured Bacteriovorax sp.
GTAACAGAGATTACTGAAAACTCTAAAGAATGTGAAAAAGCGTTTAATGGTATATCTAATGAAGTAGAATTAATTACTAATTTTGCCAAAGAATTAGAAACCCAATCATATGAAAATAGTCAAACCATAAGCTCTGTTGAAAAAGGTGTTGAGGATCTTGAAGAGCTTGCCATGGGAAATAGTGCAAAAATTATTAATATAGAGATTGAGTTAAGAAAATTATTAGAAGATGATAATTACCAAGTAGATCTGCATAAGAGTGACTCAGGTGTAAAGTTTTTTGAATGGGGACCCCATTTAGAATTAGGAGTTGAATTGGCAGATAGGGAGCATGAGAAATTAGTTTTTTTAATCAATGCACTTGTGTCATCTCTTAATTCTAAAAAATTTAATAAAAATGAGGTCACGAAAGCTCTACTTGATGTATATCACATGGCCAAAGAACATTTTTCTCATGAAGAAGAACTGCAGCGCCAAATTGGCCATAAAGGTTTAGACGCCCATAAAATTGTGCATGATCGATTATTGTCTAGGGCATTAGAATATGCCGCAGATTTAGAACATAATAGATTAAATGCAGAAGATCTAATTTCGTATTTAAGTCAATGGTTGTTAGGTCATATTAAAGGTGCAGATGCTAGGTATGTTGAAGATTACAAACGTTCATATCTTAAAAAAAGTGCCTAATGCATTATGGTATGATGAAAGTTGCAATTGCAAAAATAGTTAAACTATGACCTAATTTGTTTTAGATAAATTAGAAATGGAAACTACTTATGATGAAAATGATCTTTTTATATTTGCATATACTAGGCGCATGTGTTTGGGTTGGGGGGCATCTCATTTTGATGGTTCGCTATTTACCTGAGGCTTTTAAGTTAAAGAGCTTATC
>CAYWBR010000102.1:0-8423 GCA_964456675.1 uncultured Bacteriovorax sp.
TCATGAGCTTCGTACCATCGGACTTCTCTGCGCCAAAGTAGACGTATGTTGTTCCGCTATCAGTGATAACTGGAAGGGATTTATTTTTGTCGGAAGCCTGTTCTCCGGCTGTAGTATAGCTGCTAGATGTGCCCGTATTTAAATCAACCAACATGCACGGATTGTAGCCCTTTGAACAAAGTGGAGGATTTGTTCCGTCACCTGTTTTATTTGTAGATGACGCCGTGTCGAAAACCCAAGGCTCCATTCCCAAGGAACTCGTGTTTCCATCGTCATAGAAATAGAAAATCTTATTTCCAAATGGCGTAACTCGGTATACCGCTCCGTCGCTGGCGCCAGAGGTGAGCTGGTTGACTGAGAAGACTGAGTTAATTGAGCAGCTTCCACTGGATAGGGTGTAACCTGGCTCACACGTGCTGATTGCGCAAGACCCATACGACGTTGATATCCATGTTTTTGTTCCCGATGCGGCTCGTGCAGCTAAAAGCTCGGAAGAGGAGCAAGATTGCGTTGTCGATACGCAGGTATGAGTGGACGTATTTTCACTGTATCCTCCTGAGCATGTTGCTGATGTGATCGTACAAGTATTGCTGGTTAAACCTGAGTCGGTTGTACTGTAGCTAACAGCCGACGCGTGGGGGGTTGTGTTTGTGCATGCGGTGACGGTGTTTGAGGATGTGTCTAGGAAAAATCCTGCATCTGCGTAGCACGTGGAACCACTTTTTGTTGAGTGGGACGGGCAGGTTATTGTTGTATTGTTGCCGCTAGGCAAAGAATTGCTGTCTGTGGGGGTATCATCATCTCCACCTCCACAAGCGCTAAGTAGAGCCAGTCCTATAAACATAATGGCTTTCCGATAGTTCGATAAAGTCAAATTCGCCTCCCTATTTTAAGGTTAAATAGGTGAGGGCACTGGCATCTTTGGGGCTAGCGCGAAGAAGGGAGCGTGAACACTAATAACGTACGTCAAGTTTATGATGAGGGAGAGATAGTGGCTCGGAAAGAGTTGTGGATATTGCTTCTTCAACAACAATGCTTTCGGAAACCAATTGTTTGTTGTGAGAATTTGTATAGCGGATCTTGCGTAAGAAGCCAATTGCAACCAAGAGCGACTCCTTGGCTAAACTCAGGCAATTTATTTTTTTATCTTTTTCTCGAATCTCTTTTTGATCAGCCTCGTGAGTGATCTCTGCGTAATAAATCTGTTCTTGCAATGTTTCGATTTTTTTATGGCATAGTTGAATTTCAGAGTGAAGCTTTTCAAACTCGGTCCAGACTTCGTCTGCTCGAAACTTCTCTTGGGCAATTCGCTTCTCAATGTACTCCTTATGCTTTTCAACTATTGAGCGGCTAAGCTCGAGATCTCGCTGACTCATTTGTTGATTTAATCGCTCAAACATGATTGTTAAATAGGTTGAAATATTGTGGGGTACTGGTTTCTTGTTGATGGCCAATAATCAGCGCCTAACCCCGGCCTGAACGCCGAGGCTTGCGGCGCTGATTAATCAAGATTGTTCTGACCTATGCTATGGCAGGTTTGTTTTTCGAGAGCGGTCTCTGGCTACCTCGCGAAGGATATTGTCGACGTCTTGAGAGCGTAAGAGGAGTTTAGCTGTTGCAGATACGATGGCGCCGCTCAAGGCATCTTCCTGCTCTCGCCCATAGCAAGAGACGTCAAGCTGACGTATTTTGCCACAAAAGATCAATGTGAGCAGGAAAGGCTTGAATCTCAAGCGCCAAAAAGCAAGAAGAGAAAGTAGGGTGTCGTTGGAAGCCTGGTCCTTTGGATCCAGGAGGATCTCCATAGAGTCGCATAGTTACTTTTTGCGCCAAGAAAGTGATTTGGGTATGTCTTTGTTAAAAAAGGTTTCTTTGCAGTAGTAATTGTGTTTGATGAACCACGGGCGAGAGGAATGAATGTTTTCGTGAAAATGTGGGTGATCAGGAAGCCAGTTGTCGATGTAGAAAAATTGTCTTGAGTCATTCTTAAAGCCGAATGCGACAATGTTGCTCCATTTTAGAAACTCCAAGTGCTCTTCTGGGGTTCCTTCGCACCTCATCCTTATCTCTTCCAACATTGGAAGAACGGTCTCCGGCCAAATAATTTTTGTCAATTCACAGTGAAGAATGTTTGGATCTAAATCTGTCCAGAAATCTCGGATGTGCTCACAAACACATTCAGCTAGCCTAGCATCGAAGCGAACTTGCTCAATAGACAAGGCTAAGACACCCGGTGATACGGCTTGAGGCCTTTGTAGCTTGAAATATAAGTCCGCCCGCTCATCTTGATTTAAGATCTTAGTCGGACCCTTCATAAGCCAGCCCGTTCACACTCAAGATTAAAGAGTTGCAACGCTTTCGTTGCCCTAGGGTTTCCCTCTTTCTCTAATTTTATAATTAATGCCGCAAGAAAACCGCTGGATCTTATGTCCTGCGGATGAATTGCGGGACTATCCTTGATTCTCGATGTACTCCCTAAGAGTCTCTTCTGAGACCTCTCCGATAGAGGACACGAAATACCCGTCGGCCCAAAAGGTTCTCTCCCTCCAAAAGTGCCGCCTAAGTTCCGACTCAAATTTCTCCCACACAGCGACTGTTGTGAGTTGCTTGATTCGCCTAACGATTTGCTCTGGCGAGACAGACGGGTCGGGATGAACCATGAGATGGACATGGTCCCTGTCAACCTCAGAAACTTCGACAGAGAATTTAGAATCTGGAAGATTGGCAATTCTTTGAATTTCATTTTTTACGAAGCCTCCGAGTTTTTCGAGGAGTCTCTTTCTGTACTTAACGACGAATATGATATGTAGGGTGAGGCGATACTTTCTGCGCCCCTCGCTTCGATAAGCGTCGTTTTTCTTGCCGATACAAACCTCACCGTTTTTGTTCCAACCACGTTCGAAATCTTAGGAATTGGCTTAATGTCGATTTTCTGTCCATCGATAGACATAAGAATTGCGTACCCGCTTGACATCCTGCCCTTAATAAATCCAAGTTTTCCGTTCCATTCGACAAGGTCGAATTTTCTGTATCCGTTAATCTTTCCTGTGGGGAGCGGTTGCTCCGAGCGCTTTCCGCTGCTCTGTTGATAATCGCCTGCGGCGACATGTCGTTTTAAAAAGACCTGCTCGAGAGAGTCGACTATTTCGCCTTCTTCGAGACAAACCATGAGCGCATCGACGTGGTGTTTTTTTGGAAGACCTAGGCGTCTACGTTTTAGCGCTGTTTCGTATCCAAACGTCTCGGTGAATTGGCCAGCGAGCTCACGACGAAGAACGGCCGCTATGATGGTCACTTCTGTTGCGTGCTTGGTATTCTTCTTGGGGCGCTTCTTCTTAAGCGCAATCTCACCACGATGCAGAGCCTCGTGGTGCTCTCGACATAGAGTAATGAGGTTATCCGGCGAATCAGTGCCACCATTGGATCTAAATACAATATGGTGCACGTGGAGCTCTCGTTGGCCCTTCCCGCAGTGCTGACACTTATACTCGTCGCGATGAAGAATATATTTTTTAACGTTCTCGAAACCCCTCATCCGGCCCTGCTGATAACCTTTACCGTGAACGTCCGGATTGGTAATAGCATGGATGTCGAAAGAGGCGAGTTCGAGCTTCATTCTCGAAACCGGTAGAATCTTTTTAATCGCCTTGATTTCTCGCTTGTGCGAGTCGACTTTTGAGCGCATCGAAGGTGTAACCCAACCGTCTTTGCGACGGCGATTTTCGAAGCGTGCCTGGCGATAGCGTGTGTTCCGACCTCGGCGCGTGCGGCGATACGATGCTCGCTGCTCCATGTTCGCCGACACCTCTTCCCCTCTGTGCGCAATCTCTGATTGGTAAACGACTTCGCCGTTTGCGACCGCAGCCCAGCCGCTTTTCTTTGAGCCCGTGTCTCCGCCAAGAACGACTTCTTGGCGATAACCGCACGTTGCTGCAAGAAGCTTGATCGTAAACGGCGCGCGGCACACAACTTTCGCTCGACCGTCCTTGAGCAACTTCTTGGCCCTTGCGGGCTTGGTAGGCATCAACGGTTTTCCGTGATGGTCTAATACGTATGCTAGTGCATGACGGGATTGTTTGCCCCTCATAAGCGATACCCCTTAGACAAGGTTGTGCGTACCCGTTGTTCGCCAAAGGCGACAAACAACGTTCGTCTTACTCTCGAACTGATATGGCAAGGTTTTAAAACGCTTTCCCTAGGGCTCCTCTCACCCTTGTTTAGTCGGCGTGCGCAGAGCCAGGAACTGAGTCGGCATTCCTGGGTGCCTATGTATACTTGCCTATCGTTTACAGACATTTCGATTAATCTCCTTTCTGTCTGTGTTCTGGTGAAGCGCCGCCGGATTTCTCCGAAAGCCCCGAAGTCTTTAGCTTCGGGGAGGCTTCACTAATCTCTCTTCGACTACTACCAAATTTACTTTTCTTTTTAGGAGGAATCTAATGTGCATTGAATCTTTTTGACGGCCAGCCATAAGTTTCAATATTAGCAAATCTTCTGCGCCCAGAACAAATACGGTTAGATTCGCAGATCGAAATACTTGGATTAACCTGGATTCGAAATCTGATGGCACAGCATGAAGAAATGAAGAAAAATGCGGATTCATCCAATCGCGAGAAAAACCAAACTCTACTGAGATTTGGTGTACCTCGTCTGCTAAATCTCCCAGGTCTCCAACTTTTGTCACAGCATCGACGTCGGAGGTCGCTCCATTAAATCCATACCCAACAATGAGAGCGCAGCCACCTCCAACGAACAAGGTAGTTGGCTGCCGCCCGCGCTCCTCAATCAGTTGACTCAATCTCGTAAATGCTTTAATTGCGTTTTGGCCATTAATATCCAAATCTTCCTCCTTCTGAAGATCCTAGCCCAAAATCGTGCGCATTCGCAAATTTTCCCGAAAGAATTGGGTGGATTTTGGCTGGTGTCCTTTGGAGCCTAAATAGGCGAATATGGCTAATTCAAATACCAATCCGTGCGTCTCTAAACTCGTATTCTTCCCAATAAGGGGGCAACATGAAAAAAAATGCTCTAATCTTCGGCTTACTTTTGTTGCTTGCGATCAGGCAAGCTTTCGCGCAGGACATGTCGCGCGTGCACAGCGCAAACGTTCCGAAATGGAACAGAGTCGAGATGTCTCATGGAGTGAGTGGTGGATCATTCTTTTCGTCACCGTCGGCTAGAGTAACTACAGTTTCATACAAAAAGGTGCGAGGAAACTTTGCCGTAGGTGGAAAATATATGGCCTCTCAAAATGAGCAGAACAAAACGTCGGACACTGGAGTTGAGGCAGAAATCTCACCCGATTGGGACCTGGACTTTAAGCCAAAAGTTTCAGTTGGGATGTATCTGACCAATGCAACCTATGGCGCAGAAAAGGGAGTCGGGTCGAGTTTTTCTGGTGGGCTCTCCTTGGAAATGTATAAAAACGGTCCTGTTGGAGTTTCAACTAGAATTGATTTTTTAAATCAAACGACGGGAATTTCGGGTTATCCTCGTAATATCCTCCAATCCTTTTCGGTCAATATGGCATTTGACATGTTTTGATACATCGATAGCCTAGTGGCGGTCTCAAATTCGCAAACACTAAGGTTTACGAATGGTTGCGATAAAAATCATTGTTGAATTAAATTAACATTTCTGCCGAAAAATGGGTTATATACTTTATAATATAGCTGCTTGTAGCAAGTATTAGACGAGCCATATACGAGTAAACTAGCTTATTTTAATAATTCAAGATTCGGAGAATTCGAAGTGAAACACAAACACGGAACTCAAAATAAATCTGAGAAGAGATTTGATTCCGATATTCCTCCCGAGAGAATGGTTACAATGAAAGAGGCAGCTGAGATGATCGGTTGCTCATACTCTGCTCTTTTTAAGAACTACAGGTATGGCGGACGATTTACAAAGATAAAGAAAATAAAAAATCTCGTTTATTTTGATCGTGACGAAGTTAACGCTGCGATAAGTGGTCAATGGATCAAACCATTGCAAATAAAAGACGGTGACAGTGCGCCTATTGAAACTAAGCCAGAAATTTTCGCGAAACTTTTAAGTGATCCAACAAAAGATACTATTTCGATTACCTTCGAAGTGTCGAAGTTGAAGTGCGTTGGATTACAACTTTTGTTGTCGACCAAGGGCATGACTATAGACACGTGGTTTCGCGCCGCAATCGATAAAGAGCTCGAAGGTTTCGAGCCTCTGTTCAGAGAAAAATTAAAGGGTAAAAAAAGCACTTAATTAAGCTGCTTTAATTTTGCTGGAAAAAATGATGGCTTCGATGAATCGAACATCACTATCGGTTAATGTCCCGCTCACAGGTAGCGTTAACAGGGCCGCCTCCTCAACTAGCTGGGCATATAGCAGGGGCTCAAGATCACGCATTCTTTTCCCGCGCCTCAATTCCTCTAATAGCATTGCCACTTGCGTTGACTTTTCATCAAAATGGAACCTTAAGAAATCTTCGTCTGGAGTAATATCTGCTTGGTCAATTTTGGGATTTTTAACATGTTCAACCTTTTCTCCGTCACTTTTTATGATTTGAAAAAGTATCTTGATTCCATTTTTTTCCATCGATCCGATGGTATCAATGTGGATCCTCTTCACTTCGTTATTGAAAAACCTAATGTTTGAATTGTAATTTTCCTCGATTTTCTCCAGGAGCTCTACGATGTAGTTGTCGAGTTCCTGTGAACGACCGAGTGTGTTTTTTTGATAGAGAGTTGCTGAGGCTGACATTGTTCCCTCCTAGGGTTTGGAGATATCGGACCGAATTTCCTATTCAGTTAAATAGGTGAATTTTGACATTCTAAATTCTATTTTTAAGCGCCATGGCTGGCGAGAACACATGGGAATACGACTTCAAGGGGGTGCGGGGTCAGGACGACGAAGACTTCCTTAGGGCGCCCTTCAGGGAAATTTTTTGGGCTTCTTTCGGCATAAGGTACACAAATCCTAGTGCTGCGGCGTCGACCTCATCATCTGTCTTAAATTCAAGTCCGTAATGATCTTTCATAGTGGCGGCCATCTGAGCCTTATCAGCGTTACCTTTCCCAGTAAATTTTCGTTTTAACTCACTTGGCGCCATTTCAATCAACTTAATGCCGAGATCCGCGATTAGGACTCTCAAAATTCCGCCCAATTCTCCAAGATTAAAAATAGCTCTACCTCGAGAACCAAAAGAATATCCCTCAATTAAAACAACGGCGGGAGGATATTTCGCTAATATCTCTGCAACCTGATTTCGAATATATTGTAGTCGTTCAATCCCCATGATTTGCGGTGTGCCTTTGTTTTTGTTTAGAATTATGCTCTCCGAATGTATCAGATCTGGCTTCTCTCCTGGTCTCTGACTAAGGATTGCAACTCCTGTTGAGTTGAGGGATGGGTCGATTCCTATCACTATCATTTTTTGGTTTGAATTTATTTTCGCGAGCGGTTTCGGGATGGGAAGCTGTTCTGAGAATAGAGCGGTAAGATGTTCCTCGACTGTGGAGTGCGCCATTTTCATGGCTTCCGCAGGGGAGTTACCACGGGCTAAACATCCCACGAACTCCTCCACGGAAACGGTGTAAGTCTTATCCTCATCTAGGTAATTGACATTATAGGAGTAGGAAGGGATGAGCTCTCTTATTTTTTTAGGCAATTCCATTGCCCTAATGAATTTGGGAGCCGTGTCTTTTCGTTTTGCGTTCATGATTAATAAATAGACTCTGGTTAGTTGCTAAATGAGAGCATTCGCTCCAGGCTCCTATTTAGGAGGTAGGGGTAATTTTTCTGGGGGTACAAATGAACAGTTCAACAAAAACAGAACAGAAAGAATTCAAAGCAGAAAAAGACTCAGTTAGGGTGCTTGTTGTTGAGGACTTTGCTTCCATACGTTCCTTAATCGTCATGAACCCCACTGCTAAAGCCGGGGGCTTGAAAGAGTCCCAATTCATGACCAGCCTAAGTCTACGAAAGGAGACTACGTTTGAAGAATCATAATACCCAGGAATGCGTGCCAGTTCCTGGCTCTATTGCAAACAATCATGAAGATGTGTCTGGGGACACATCGAAGGTTGTTTGCGCAAAAAGTTCTTCAGACATTGGCGAGGCAAACTTTACCTGCTCGCAAGAGCAGCGAGGCGGCGTCAAAGCCGCAACCCGCAAGGGTCTCACCCAAAACTGCGTTCTTGTTCTCGACAAGAATCGCAAAGCCCTCACTCCGTGCACTCCTGCTCGTGCGCGAAAACTAATGAAGCAAGGAAAGGCCGCAGCCATCAGGCGCTTTCCATTCACCATCATTCTGAAGCATGAGGTTTCGGAAGCTCCTGCTCAATGCGAGGTTAGAGTTGACCCAGGAGCAAAGCAGACCGGGATGGTCATCGTTCACAAGAAACAAAATCGCGTTTTGTACGCGATGGTTCTTGAGCATCGTG
>CAYWBR010000103.1:0-8296 GCA_964456675.1 uncultured Bacteriovorax sp.
TCTCAATTACCATTTTCTTATAATCTTTCTACATATCCCAAAATTTCTTTATCAATGGATAAACCACCTACGGTTTAATCTCTTTTTTCAATTATTTTTTTTAATTCTAATTATTTAAGGACACACTTATGTGGAAGAAAGCATTCTTTTTTGGAATGATGATTTCACTTGGGGTAAAGGCCAACACCTGCAATATTCAAAATATTGAAGGTGTCATATCGCTTTTAAAGCAATCTCCCCAAGAGAAGCATTATAAAGACGCAACAGATCGTTTATTAGAGCTCAAGTATGAACAAGAGACTCGTAGAAGTCGACCCGAGTTTGCGGCAGGGTTTAATCTCGATAAAGATAATTCAAGTAATAATGAGATAACCGCAGAGTTGCTCTTTAGTATTGATGATTATCGAAATTATGGTGCAAGGAAAAAACTAAGCCTTTCAGATAGAGAGATAAAGGCTATTGAGTTCCAAAAAGATCATAATGAAAGATTAAATCAAGTAGCAGTTTCTCTTTTTAAAATTTCGCAAAATCAATTTTTTTTAGAGAAAGTTGAAGGGTTAATTAATACCATCCTTTCCTCTGAGTCGATTTATCGTAATAGACCCATAAGAAGTAGAGAAGATGAAATAATTTTAAGTTCTCTTGGGTTGCTTAAAAATAACTTAATTTTAAAAAAATCAAGACTGCAGGACAATATATTTGAAGATAAGTTAATTATCAAAAAATGGGATGATATTAGCTGTGTTATTGATTATAAAACCTTCACATCTATTATCAATGAATTAAAATTTCAGGCCAAAACTAGTAGTGAGTTACTTTCAATGAGAGAGCTTCAGCTAAAATCAGAAGTTATTCAAAGTTCTACTGAACTAGAAACAAGAAGATATTTCAGTAATTTAAAAATTGGGCCTAGTTTTTCACGAGATAGGAATAACAAAGTAGACGAGTATCGTTTAGGTGTTCAGGTTGAATTTGATTTTCCTTCAATAAACAACTCAAATTCTGATTATATACAACAAACAAAAAATCTAGCAAGTCTTGAGAATAAAAGAGAGGAAAGAGTTGCAGAGTTCGAGAGAAGTTTATCTCAAGAACGCTTTAAGAAATATTCGGAATCATTAGCGGATTTACCTTCAATTGAAAAACTTGAAGCTGATATTAGAAAAATAAAAAAATCTTTTGATGCCGGAGTTGTTTCGCCTTTAGTTTACCTAGATTCTTATCGCTCATTTATTGATTTCTTAGAAGTCTCAGAAGATGTGCGACTTAATGTCTTACTCAGCTATTTAAAGTTAAGAGGTTTATATGTTGAAAATAATTCTTTGTAGTTTTTTGATTCTTGTTTCAGGTTCTGCTTTTTCCAGCGAGGGGCAAGGCAATAGTCATAAAGATGAACATAAAAATGAGCATGCTACTGAAAAAAAGGCAGATGTACATGCAGAGCATGGAGATGAGCATGGAGATGAGCATGGGGACGAACATGGGGATAAGCATGAAGAGCATGGCAAAGATTCCAATGAAAATGGGTTTAAACTTAATTCAGCAGCAATGAAAACTTTTGAAATAAAAATGGTTAAGATTGCTTCTCCACAAATCAAAATCTCAAAAAATGCAATTTACAAAGGCCTTAACGAAGTCAATATCTACAGATTTCGTGATGGTCTATTCAAGAGAATAGATTTTAAGACTGTGTCTCAAGATATAAACGATTATCTTGTATCTTCATCTGATCTTAAAGTTGGAGATGAAGTTGTTGTTAACGGCATTGGCTTTTTAAGAATGGCCGAAATTGCAGCATCAGGTGGACTATCAGACTCTCACTCACATTAATTAGGATACATGTATGTTAAATAAAATTATTCATTTCTCTGTTTTCAATAGATACACAGTATTATTGTTAACTTTAGTCGTGGCGATTGCAGGGTTCTATGCCTTTCAAAAGCTACCAATTGATGCTGTTCCAGATATCACGAATAATCAAGTTCAAGTAAATACGACAGTAGATGGACTTGCTCCTGAAGAAATTGAGCGAACAATCACTCAACCAGTAGAGTCTGCATTACGTGGAATTGCTGACGTTGAACATATTCGTTCAATAACAAGATTTGGACTTTCTCAAGTGACAATCGTTTTTAAAGATAAAGTCGATATTTATCGAGCACGCCAAGTTGTATCTGAAAGATTGCAAGGTGTTCAAGCAAACCTCCCTAAAGGTGCAGCAGCGGAAATAGGCCCTATTTCTTCTGGTCTTGGTGAGATTTTTCAGTACGTCATCGATTTTGAAAAGCCAGCTCTTAAGCCAGAAGAGCGCCTAAAGCAGTTAATGGAGCTTAAAACCATTCAAGAATGGACAATTAAGCCCAGACTTCTGACTGTCGAAGGTGTTGCAGAAATTAATACGAGTGGTGGCTATGAAAAACAATTCCATATTATGCCAGATATCGAAAAGATGACTTCGTATAATATTCACTTTAATGACATTACAGCAGCTCTCGAAAAAGTGAATCGTAATGTTGGTGGAGGAAATGTTCAGCAAACTGCTGAACAATTTTTGATTCAAGGTATTGGTTTATTAAAAGATGAGAAAGCAATTTTAAATGTACCTGTAAAAAAGCTTGAATCATTAAGAGTAATAAGAATTAAGGATTTTGCAAAAGTTTCTCTTGGAAGAGAGATGAGAACCGGAAGTGCAACACTTAATGGGAAAGAAGCTGTTCTTGGAACAGCCATGATGCTCATCGGAGAAAATAGCAGAACAGTTGCTTTAAGAGTTGCAGAAAAAATTAAAGAGGTTGAAAAAAGTTTACCCTTAGGAGTAAAACTTACTGTTGTTTATGATCGCTCGGTATTAGTAAACGCAACACTTGGTACTGTAGAGCACAACTTACTAATGGGAGCTACTCTTGTAATTGTCATTTTATTCTTACTGCTAGGAAATGTTCGAGCCGCTATTATTACAGCATTTACAATCCCTTTAACATTGCTAGCAACTTTTTTAATTATGAAGCCTCTAGGCTTATCTGGAAACTTAATGAGTTTAGGTGCTCTAGATTTTGGTATAATTGTCGATGGAACAGTTATCGTTCTAGATAATTGTGTACGCTATATTCATGAACTAAAGCATAAGCTTGGCAGAAATTTGTCAAAAGAAGAAGTCATGCAAGCTGTGTACGATGCAACAGTTGAAATTAGATTAGCTGCTGGATTTGGAGAGCTTATTGTCGTTGCAGTTTTTCTGCCAGTGTTTGGTCTGACGGGTGTTGAAGGAAAAATGTTTCTTCCAATGGCCATGACATTTGCTATAGCAGTATTTTGTGCACTAATTTTTTCATTTACAACAGCTCCAGCCTTAGCTTCGTTGATCTTAAAAGGGGATGCAGAAGAGAAGGAACCGAAGTTTATGGAAATATTCAAGAACATGTATAAACCTGTTCTTAATTTTTCCATTATGAATCCCGGAAAAATTATTGTGATTGCGGTTTCAAGTGTAGTGATTGGCATAGGCTTGTTTTTCACAAGAGGTTCGGAATTTTTACCACAGTTAAGTGAAGGATCTTTTGCATTTCATATGATTCGTCCAGTAAATATTAGTCTAGATCAATCTATTGCATTTCAAGAAAAAGCAGAGGTTGTTTTGCGTACATTTCCTGAGGTCGAAAATGTGTTCTCTCGAATTGGAACGAGTGAAGTCGCAACAGACCCTATGGGAGTCAATGTATCTGATACATACATATTGTTACATAATATCGAAAAATGGCCTAAGATTGATAATAAAAAGCAAACTTATGCTTCTCTAGTTCAAAGAATGATAGCCAAACTTCAAGATGAAGTCCCTGGTCAAAACTATTTAGCCTCTCAACCAATTCAAATGCGATTTAACGAACTCCTAGAGGGAACTAGGGCCGATGTTGCAGTTAAAATCTTTGGGCCAGATCTAAAATTGTTAATGAACTATGCGAAAGAAACGAAAGAGATTATCGAGTCAGTAGAAGGGGCAGGAGATGTTGAGGAGGATTTAGCAGGTACTTCGCCAGTATTAAAAATTATTCCTAAAGACGATATATTAACAAGCATGGGCGCATCTTCAGGCGATGTTTTAGATACCGTAGAGATTGCATTAGGTGGATATGAAGTAGGAACTTTATACGAAAATGAGAAAAAATATCCAATCATGGTTAAGCTTAGTGAAGAGCAAAGAAGTGATCTTGATGTAATAAAAAAGCTTCCAATCGGGATTTCAGAATCACTAACTGTTCCTATGGAAAAAGTTGCTACAAGTGAATTTGCTGAAACATTTGGCAGTATTACACGAGAAGAGTCAAATCGTCGTTCTGCCGTACTAGTCAACCTTAGAGGAAGAGATACAGAAAGTTTTGTTAAAGAGGCTCGCGATCTAGTAAATGAAAAAATTAAATTACCCCAAGGTTACTTTTTTAAGTGGGGGGGGAATTTTGAAAATCTTGAACTTGCTAAAAATCGCTTACTGCTTCTAACTCCTATCGCTTTAATTCTCGTACTAATGATGATCTATGCAGCTTTTGGAAACATTAAGGAGACGGCTCTCGTGTTCTCATGCGTACCAATGGCCTTGGTTGGAGGTGTCGTAAGTTTAATTCTGAATGATTTACCTTTTAGTATTTCAGCAGGAGTTGGCTTCATTGCACTTTCTGGTATTGCAGTTTTGAACGGAGTTGTTTTAGTTAATTTTTTCAATCAGCTGAAAGTGCAAGGTGTTCAAGGGATAGAAATTTTAAAACAAGGGGCCATGGTTAGGCTTAGACCTGTTTTAATGACTGCACTTGTCGCCGTTTTTGGATTTTTACCAATGATGCTATCGAGCGGAATTGGTTCCGAAGTTCAAAAGCCATTAGCGAGTGTTGTTATCGGTGGAATCATTTCTTCAACGTTACTTACGTTGGTTGTAATTCCTTCGCTTTATGGAAAGTTAATTTTGAAAATTAAAACTTATTAGAGTTTGGGAGTTTTTATGAAAAACGTATTAATGCTTATAGGTTTATTACTAATGGTCTCTGGTTGCAGTAGCAGTGTTCAATCGAATCGAAATATTAAAGAGCAGTCGAAAGTCGCGAGTTTTAAAAACTCTTTTGATGCACGAATGTTTAAAGATGCTTCAAAGTAGGTTTCTTGATTGAGAAGTGAAATTGTGTTGGTACATGGTAAATAGGTTAGTGTGTATCATTTTAAAAATATCGTTTAAAGGAAAGTTATGAAAAAAATTATTATGTTGTCTTTGTTGGTTTCCACAGTCTAAAAGTCACCCACAAGTGTGGCCCAAAAATCACCCACCTTATGGTTAATAAAAAAGATCCGAACGGATCAAATTGCTTTAGTAATATATCTCTAAAAAATTAGTTTTAAAATAGGGCCAGTTTTTTTACAGGCCCTATTTGTTTAAAAAAGTTCTTCTTGAGTTTCCTCCAGGACTTCTTCTCGTTTAATATCTCCAAGTGTTTCTGTTAGTCGAATACTGCCCCAATCATATTTAATAATCGTTGCGTTATGTGTGACACGATCAAGTAGAGCCGTTGTCATCGTCTTGTCTTGAAACAAATTTGTCCACTTACTAAAGTGAAGATTGGTTGTAATTATTAGTGATCCAACTTCATATCTCTCAGAAAAAAGTCTAAACAAAAGCTCCGCACTGTTTTTGGAGAATGGCACATACCCAAGCTCGTCAAGTATTAATAGATCAAGCTTCTTAAGTTTGGTGATTATTCTCTCAATGTCGCCATATTTATGTTCCTTGAGAAGCAAATTACTAAGTTTGTTAACGTCATAAAAACCAACAGACTTTCCTTGTTTGCAAGCTTCTACTCCTAAAGAAATTGCCAGATGTGTTTTGCCTCCACCGCTATCACCGACGAGAATTACGTTTCTTTTGTCTTGGATAAACTTACAAGTAGAAAGATTATTTACCATTTCTTTTGAAAGCCCTGGTGCTAAATTGTAATCAATCATTGCTAAAGTTTTAATTTTTGGAAAACTAGCTTGTTTTAACCTTCGATGAATACTTACATCATATCGTCTTTGCCATTCATGACGACACAGAGTTAGCAAAGACTCTCTCAAACTTAAATTGCTTGATTCAGTTTCATCTAGGTAATCAATAAAAGATTGAAGGCGAAGACTTTTCAAATGATTTATTAATTCTGTATTTTTATCCATTTGCTACCTCCATTAGTGCATCAAAGCGATCAACATCGGCTTCTGGTATTGAAAAATTTGCTATCGCTGCGATATGTGCAGTCGCTGCAGATTCTGGACGATTTTCATCATCATCTTTACCTTCTGCGATCAGCTCTACAGTTTCTTTATTTATTGTTTTTTGCTCTAATGAAAGCTTTAATACTTCAATCATGTCTTCGTAGTTTCTATTTTTAAAACATAAAAGTGTTGAAATGAACTCTTTTGTTCCATCTATCTGTCCATATTTTTTAACTTGCAAGTCATATATTTTTTTAACAACTGGATCCCATGAATGCTCAATCTCGCTCAAAATTCTAGATGACTGAAATGCTCCGGGTTTTCTTTGCAAAGCTTCCAAATAGTGCCAAGGATTGATAACCCATCGATCTTTTAAAAATTCACGCTGGTGAGTCGCAATTAGTTTATTTTCATGAATGATACGAACATCATTAAGACCGATTTCTATTGTTACAGCTTTCTCTCTAAAACCAGCAGGTACAGAATAGCGATTGCGATTAACTCTTACCGTGAGATATTTATCAACCATTGCAGAATGAAGTTTATAATTTCGATAAATCGTTTGTGGTAATGAAAGCAATCTAGATTTTTCCTCTTCATAGAGCTCACCGATCGTGCGCTCTTGTCCACTTATAACTCGAAGATCATGGGCTAGGCATTTTGAAAGTAAATAATCATTTAATTCATCAAGAGTTTCAGCTTTTGGAATAGGAGTTAAGAAATTACGACGAACAAAACCTACTGCACCTTCAATTCCACCTTTCTCTGATCCTTTAGCTGGATTACAAAATTGAGAATCGAAACTATAGTGCATTCTAAATTGTAAAAATGCATCTTGTTCAATACGTTCTCGTCCTCGCATAATGACTTTTACTGCAGTTTTAAGATTGTCATAAATAATTTTTTCAAAGACTTGATTAAAATAAGCAAATGCCCTTATATGACCATCAAAAAAACACTCCTGAACCATGACATGATATAAGCGAGCATAAACTTTACCTGAAAACTTAGATCGCATAGCAAAAAGATAGACCTTTATTCTTTTACCTTTAAGATCGACATAAAGCTCCCCCCAATCCATCTCTGCCCCTTCACGCTTATCTGGATCTGAGGGAATAAATACTTCCTTTCTTCCTGGATCTAGTTCTTGTCTGATTTTCCGGACTGCAACTTGAGTGGTGGATAAAGAGCCCCTAAATTCCATTTCCTCGCGCAAGCGCTGATGTATTCTCTCTGCCGTGTGACGTTGCTTTTTAGGGGCTTTACGATCTTGTAATAGCCACTCTCTAATCTGATCCATAAACTGCCCAATGACAACTTTTGGCCTGGGTTTGGTCAATTGGTATTCAGGTTTTTGTCCTTGAAGGGCTCTTCGAATAGTTTTGCGATCAAGTCCGGTATCACGACTAATCTTTCTAATTCCGTGTCCAAGTTTTTGATGAGAATACCTAATGTAATCGAACATCTCCATAGTAATCACTCCTCCTCCAATATGTTTATATTCATATTGGTATTGTAAGGTGGGTGACTTTTAGGCCACGGAAGTGCTCTTTAGTGGGTGACTTTTAGGCCACGGAAGTGCTCTTTAGTGGGTGACTTTTAGACTGTGGAAACCATACTGAATCTCTCATGTTCAAATGTCTCATATCAAAAAAAGAGTCTACATCTTGATCTGCTTCAACCAAATATAGAAATGTTAAAATCTCAACTTCATACTTATTCAACTTAAACACGTCTGCAATTTCATTAATTCTTTTAGAAAATTCAGATTTTTTTGAATTGGGAGTTAGTTTTTTAGAAATCAAATCGACGATTTCATTCAGAAAAATTGAAAACACACTTGGAAATTCATCTTCTATTTTCGACATAATATATTTCCAATCTTTACTAAAGTTAATCATTTGACCTAGGCGAGCTGCATTTTTTTCAATTTCTTTTAAAAAATCTTTCTTACCTTCAGTGTTACAATTGAGGCCAGCTTCAGTTACAAGTTTTTTAATTTCATTTTTGATAAAATTTAATATTTTTTTCTTGTCGCTAACGTTCAAAATACTATTTAAATACTCGACAT
>CAYWBR010000104.1:0-7658 GCA_964456675.1 uncultured Bacteriovorax sp.
TTATTTGGAGTTTCTCGAGCTAATATTCTTGAAGTTATCAAACTTGTGGCAGCTGCCACACCGGCAGAACATGGCGTACATGAAGCTGCAATACAAGCATTCGCGCAGCCTACTGCACTTGCGACGTTGCAAGATGCTGCACACGCAGCACTACAGGCAGTTAATCCTGCACTTGCTGCCGTAGATAGAGCTGTTAAACAAGCTGTCTGCAACGAATTATCAGTTACTGCTTGATACGTTGCAATCCCTGCGGCAACTCCAAATGCTGCTGCAGCCGCAAGCTGAAATCCTTTTTTTTGCCCTGCTACTTCTTTCGCTTTCTCATAACTCTGTAATAATTTCTCAAGAGATTCGATTTGTTTTTGATCTGGATTTTCGCTCATCTGTAGATTGTCTTCGTACTCTTTCAACTGCTCTTTGAATTGCATGTAAGCAGAAATTTCGCCTGCAATAAAAGCAGCTCCACCAACAGCTGCTGCAATCATATCTGGAGTCTTTTTAGGATAAGACCAAAGCCTCGAAGCGATAAGTCCAGTTGCGACCATTGTTAATGTTGCTCCCAAATTTGAATCACTAATTTCCTCTGCAGCATTTATGCTACGTAACTGGAATCCTTTATAGGAAAAGTCCCAAAAAAGTAGTGATCCACAAAGAATGGCAATAAATAAAGATCTACATACGTACAACATATAAACATCCTAGTAAGTTATAATCTTACAATTCTTCCTCTAATAATCGAGGGTAACCAGATTTAATATATCTTCCTGATATAATATCAAAAATATTTTTCTTAGCATCGGGATGAACTTCAGCATTACCTGTTTCATATTCATCTAAATTAACTCCAGCCGAAGCCATCGCTCCTTCAGATTCACTCGCACCTGTTGTCTCTTCTTTAAAATCAAAATCAAATTCGCTACCTTTTCCTGCACCACTAGCTGTAACTGGTGCTTGATTTGCATTTGGTTTTTTAGTATTCGCTCCCACTTCTCCGAGTTTTACACCATTTAAATTTGAGCCATCTTTCATAAAATCGGCGACAGCTGAATTCATTTGACCACCAGCTTTCTGATAACCGGTCAATGCATTTTTTTTCATTCTTTGGGCCAATTTATTTGTTAGTTTATCAAGGTCATTATTCTTTTTGGTTTTTTTATTTAATCCATTATTAAGCTCGTATGCTTTTTTAGTTAGAGCTTTTCCCACTGTCGCTGCTTTAGAGTTTAATGCATCAACGGTACTTAAGGCAGAACTTGAAATAACATTTTGTCCGCCTACAGAATCAGCAACTTTTCCAATTGTCGTACTTAAGCTTTTCATTGAATCTGGCAGATTGCTAAAATCTGGAGAAGTTATTAAAGCACCAGCAACGCTTGGACAAGCGCCCATCGTTCCACCAGTGGCACAGATTGTTTTTTCTGAGGTATTTTCAGACACCTGAATGGCCTTCGGAGTTAAATTTGTTTTAGCAACTTTATACTCTTTTTCTTGAAGCTTACGCCCCAAACCACCCTTGGCTAAAAAATTAAGTTTAGCGATAATAACATCAAGTTTTGCAATATTGGCTTCAATTTCGCCGAGTGTATCTTTTGTTTTATTAAGGGCCATCGTTAATAATAATACAGTTGCAAGATATGCCAATCCTCTTGAGAAGGGTTGCTTAATCCAAGCAAACTGCGCAGCTTCTGCACCTTTAATCATATACCATATAGCATAAGCACCAGCACCACCCAAGAACCAAAATGGAGAACTCCCGGCCTTAGCTTCTTTTAAAAAACTTGAATAAAAAATATTTGAAAAATATAAAAAGGGATTAGTTCCTTTCATTTTATTTTCATTCGATACTATTCCACCCCATTTCGTTACATCTGTCTTCGCACAATTTGTGAAAATACTTTTTGCATTTTCAAGCATTGTATAAGACATGATAAATGCGATTACAGCTGCGGCTGAATAGCCTAATACGGCAACGTTTTGCATTTTAATCTTAGCTTCAATGATTTCTTTTGCATCCATATAAGAAGATCGCAAAAGTGAAAGAACAGTGATTTGTTTTTCTACATCTTCTCTTTTGGTAGAATATTCTTCGACATACTTGCCCTCTAAATCTTTCATAGCCTTTTTAAACTTCATCGCTGCCATTGTCTCACCAACAATCCAGAGTGCTCCGGCACCAGATGCTGCATACATATCTGTACCAATCGGTGTACACTGAACGATCATTGTCGTTGTAACAAAGGCTGCCGCTAGTGCTGTTAAATTTAACAGCATGTTTTCATCATCAATGTTTTTTGAAGTTCCTGTTTTTTGTTTTGAAGCTTCTTTAGTTCCATTAGCTTCATCAATTTTTTCTTGTTCAGATTTAGATACTGTCGATGCAACCATTGAGTTTAAATTTGCGGTCGTAGCAGCATCAGCTTCCTCCGCCCTTGCCTCAGAAATCAAAATAGCGTTTGGAGTAAAGTCCACTATATACAGTGCAAATATTAGAATCATTGTTGTAAATGTATGAACAAATCTCATGGAACACCACCGCAATTTTTAAGACTATTTATATTATAGATTATCTCAGGGATTCAGTCATAGAGTGAGGGGGTAATAATGGCCTAAACTATAGAAAATTCATCAAGAACCCCTTTCTCGAACTGCCCAATAAAGGTGGCAATCTAGTAGTTCTAAGAAAGAAATAATTCTTCAATAAATAACTTGAATTTTTGGATCGGGATAGGCTTTTCAAGTTTCATGGCAAGATTTTCGTCAATTCCTTTTAATAGATCAAAATCCTCAGGAAAACCCATGGCTATGAGTTTTGTCAAATTACTATACGCTAGTATCTTTTGATATTCTCCCATTGTGGAATGGATATCAAAAAAGAGTGCCACTGGTTTTAAATCGTTTATTAAATAATAGTTTTCAACGATAGACTCTACGGCAATAACCTTAATTTTGGAATCTTTCAATGCTGTCTCAAATAGACTTCGCATAAATTTTTCTTTATCTATAACTAAAACAAATTTTTCCATTTCTGACCATTTTTGCTAGGATAAATACAACTAATCAACATAATACTAAGGTCCACCATGATGTCAAACAGTGCAAATTTTCACGTGCTTGTTTTAGATAAATCCACACAAACGGTTCTCTTTAAGTGTGATTTATCCAACATCGAATTGGCTTACAAAAAAGCTCTAGAATTTGAGGAAATGGGAATTGATACCGAAATCAAAGCCCCTACCTTAACGGAGAGCTTAATAAGATCACTTGGGGCGACAGATGAAGACATACAGCAATTTAAAGAATCTGAAGAATTTGAAGAATCACTTCACGAAGATAGCGGCTGTGCAATTTGCCTTGATGATCTTCCGACTAAAGCAAAACTTCACTCAAACTGAAATCGAAAAACAAATATATCTCTCTTCTCTCCATCTAGCTCAACACTCTCGGGGAGCAGCGTTTCTTTAAACCCTAACTCATTCATACTTGTCACAAATTTTTGAATATATGTTCTACCTGGGTCTGCTAATATAATCTGACCATTGGGCTTAAGATAATGAATTAAAGCTCTACAAACTTCAAGAGGGTGCCTTCCCTCGTAAAGAATGTCTGAACCTATTACAAAATCAAATTTACCAATTTCCTCATTTTCTTCTCGCCAATTTAATGGCAGATAATCGAATTTTATTTGGTTTAATTCAAAATTTTTTTCAAGAAAAATGGGCACATCTCGATGGAAATCTGTAGCTAGTACTTCCACACCTTGCTTTTTTAAAATAAACGATGGAAGAGCAAGCCCACAGCCAATTTCTAATACTTTTTTTCCAACAAAATCATTTTTATGCTGAAACAAATACTGACATAAACCTTTAGCAGAAGGCCAAAGAACACCAAAATAAGGGCAATAATCTTCGCTTAATGGATCTTTTCCTTGTCCTGATTTTTCTAAGGCAACACATAGCTCATCAATTGTCTTATCTAAATTATCTAAAACAACAAATGTTAGAGTCTCTCCTTTAAAATCTACTTTTAATTCTCTAAGCTGATATTCAAAATTATGGTGACTTTTAAGTGTTGCCATTAATATTATCCCCCACTTCTAATAGTGTTGATTCAACCATTTGAATAAAATTAGCTTTTAAAATTTCATTTGATTCAAATAACTCATCATCAAACACTAAAGTTTGCATTACTCCCATAAATGAATCAGTTATCAACTGAGTCTTCAACTGTATAGCTTTCTTGTTTTTACTAGGCATTAAACTATGTAATCTATCTGCAAAAATATCTATGATCTTTTTTCGTTCCTTAATAATATCTAAATGATCTTCGTAACTTTCAGCTGCAAGATATAGCTCTCGACACATTTCTCTGCTTACCAAAAAAGAATCCCAAGCATTCGCTGTAAAAACTTGCAATAAAACTTTTGGTGAATCCGTTTGTATACTTTGAATCAAGCTACCTAGAGATATAATATCATTTTGAATTTTTTTTAATAGAATAAATTTTAAAATAGATTTTTTATTAGGAAAATATTGATAAAGTGAACCAACACTTACTCCCGCAACCTCTGCAATCTTATTTGTATTATAATCTTGAATTCCCAGGTCTCTTAAAATCAACAAACCAGCTTCAACAATGCTTTCTCGCGTTACTTGTGCCCTAATTTGTTTTGCCATATTTCTACCTAAAAAAAATGAATAACAATAGATAAAATACCCTTTTCTCCAATGAAACACAACTTCATTAAAAGCGAGTTGGAAACTAGGCTAATTTGCATATAATCTTAATATATTTCAAAGTAATAAGATTAATGAAAGGATATGTTTATGAAAAAAACTCTTATCATCGATGGCCATCCTTATGAAAAAAGCTTTTGCCATTCAATTGCGACTACTTACTTCGAGAACCTAATCCCAGAAAATCAAAAACAATCAACTCTTCTTCATCTAAAAGACCTACACTTTGAACTTAATTTAAAAGGTGGATATCGCGAAAAATTAGAGCTCGAGCCTGATCTAGTCAGAGCTCAAAATCTAATAAAAGAAGCTAATCATATTGTCGTAATTACTCCTGTATGGTGGGGAGGACCAACTGCACTGTTAAAAGGATTTCTTGATCGCATAATGCTTCCAGGCTTTGCTTTCAAGTATAAAGAAAATAGTGTATGGTGGGATAAATTACTTACTGGAAAAAGTGCACATATTTTTATAACAAGCGATGCTCCTGCTTGGTATATGCGCTTCTTAAGAGGAGACGCTACAGTTAAAATTCTGCGAGAATCCACTCTTTATTTTGTAGGCATTTCAGACGTTAAAGTAACTCGGTTTGGAAATATTAAAGGCTCATCCAATAATGATTTAAAGCATATGTTAGGCAAAGTAGCGAAATATGCTCGTAGCCTATCATCTTGAATTTTGCTTTCAGTTTTCATCATAGTCTGAAATAATTACACATTTAGAAAGAACTTCTTTTCAAGTTGTTTGTGTCATTTTAAAAACACTGCTACTTAAAGGAGTTCTTATGAAAAAAATGATCTTGGCATTGGCCCTTATTTCTACTTCTACTTTTGCTTATAATACTACTTATAATAAGCTTGTTCCTGGAAAGGAAATCCTCGTAGATAGTGCATATAATACAAGCAAGGCAGGAAATTTTGTTTCTTTAACTCTTGATACTTTAACAACTGATGGCAAAGCAGAGCCAAAAGTTACAATCGTTAAGCAATGGAGTGGGTTTGAGTGTGATTACAAACAAACACTAATCTCATTTGCTGGATATAATGCTAATACTCAACAATTTAAAAGAACTTGGGAAATCCAAATTGATTGGAGACCAGGTGCTGATTTATCTGGGTGTATTGTAAAAGTAGATTTTCCTGGTATGAAGTCATCTACTGCTGAAATATTCATGAATTACTAATTAGGAAATAATATGAAGCCATTATTTTTTATCACTTCACTTCTTATCAGTTCAAACATACTTGCAAATAGTAAGTATGCTGAGCGATTAGTTATTAATGAAATTGAACAATATGCACATGATTATCAGATCGAAGAATTAGATTTGGTAAAATACATTGGTATTATTAATAAAAAATATACCTTTAATGTTTCTTATAAAAAAAATTTCTGTACTGACATAGGTGATGACGAAAGAAATTACTGTGCAACTTATAACTGTAAAAGTATCGCTGAAGTTGATAGTGATGCGGTTGTCTCTTTTGAAACAGAATCAAATGTAGCGAACTGTAAAAAAATCCCAGGTACTGATTTCACTGTAAGCTGGTAGGAACAACTAGAGCCCTTGTGGTTCTATTTATATATATGGGGCCTATTTTATTAGGTCCTTTTTTATTCTACAATAATCCCTATTTGCTGTATTAACTCAATGGCCATATCGGTATTTACCTTAGCACCTTTCATACTAGTTTGTGCTAAATCCAAAATCACGTGAGTACATCCTCTAAAATCTACATTCTTTAAATTTGCCCTATTAAAATTACTTCCGGATAAATTACTTTTAGTAAAATCTGAGTCCAATAAGTTTGCTTCTTCAAATTCCGCATCTTCAATTTGGCAATTTAAGAACTTTGACCTTGATAGATTCATTCCTTGAAATGCTGAATAATTTAATATGCAAGATTGAAAATACATTTGTCCAAAATTAGTTAAGAACGTCCAATTTATGCCAACCATTTTACACCCAATAAATTTACAATTTCTAAAGACTGCGCTTTTAAAATTGCAATTACTTAAATTACATTCATTAAAAATGCAGTCGATAAATTTGTAATGGCTTAAATTCATTTGATCAAAAATCAAACCTTCAAATGTACAATTTTCAAATTCCCCTTTGTGGTTTTTAAACTCTGTCTCAAATCGTTCTTGGTTTATGGTTCTTTCTTCAATAAAAAAATTTTCCATTTTTTAGCCCAAAAAAAAGGGGCTTCTTTCGAAGCCCCTCATTAAACTTTTTTTAAAAACAAAGACTAGTTGTTAAGACCTTTGAATTTATCAGCAAGAGTTGCAGACTTAACTTTATCTACTTTGTAGTCAGCGCCGTTTGCAGCTTTGATTGAAAGAGCTATTTTCTTAGCTTCTTTATCAACAGATATAATCATTGCTTTAGCAGCGTCGCCTTTTTTCACAACGTCAGATGGTTTTTCTACTCTTTCTTCAGATAGTTCAGAAATATGGATTAATCCTTCGATTCCTGTTTCAAGTTCTACGAAAGCTCCGAAATCAGTAACGCGTACAACCTCAGCTTCTACAACTGTTCCTACTGGAAATCTAGTTTCGATCTTCTTCCATGGATCTTCCTCAAGTTGTTTAATACCTAAAGAAAATTTTTGGTTTTCACGATCTACGGCCATAACCATTGCCTCTACAGTTTGACCTTCTTTAAATTCTTCAGTTGGGTTAACGTTCTTCTTAGTCCAAGATACGTCAGAAACGTGGATAAGTGCATCTACTTCTTCTCCGATGTCAACGAAAACACCGAAATCAACGATAGACTTAACTTTACCTTTAACTTTATCCCCTACTTTAAACTTAGCAACAATTCCATCCCATGGGTTTGGTTGAAGTTGCTTAACACCAAGAGAAATTCTCTTGTTTTCAACGTCTACTTCAAGAACTTGAGCCTCAACTCTTTCACCTGGG
>CAYWBR010000104.1:7668-8267 GCA_964456675.1 uncultured Bacteriovorax sp.
TAAAGTGTTTAGTAGGATTCTTGATTTTGTTTGTCCAGCTCATTTCTGAAACGTGGATTAGACCTTCGATTCCGTCATCTAATTCTACGAATACACCGTAATCTTTAACAGAAACGATTTCTCCAGCAACTTTAGTTCCTGGAACGTACTTGTTCTTAGCTTCTTCCCAAGGATTAGCTTGAACTTGTTTAAGACCAAGAGAAACTCTTTCCTTATCTTGATCAAACTTAAGAATTTTAACTTCGATTTCGTCACCGATGTTAAGAAGGTTAGATGGATGCTTAACTCTTCCCCATGACATATCTGTAATATGCAATAGACCGTCGATTCCACCAAGGTCAATGAACGCACCGTAATCAGTGATGTTCTTAACGATACCTTTTACAATCATTCCTTCTTCGATTTGAGAAAGGATTTCTCCTCTCATTTTTCCACGCTCTTCAGCTAGGATTGCTCTTCTTGAAAGAACGATGTTTCCTCTTTTCTTGTTGAACTTGATTACTTTGAATTCCATTGTTTTACCAATGTACTTATCTAAGTAACGAGTTGGACGGATATCAATTTGTGAACCAGGTAAGAAAGCCTTAACACCGATATCA
>CAYWBR010000105.1:0-8016 GCA_964456675.1 uncultured Bacteriovorax sp.
CGCTCTAGAATTCGATACTCCATTTGTACACCTAGAACAGTTACATGGATTCATTAAAAGAAAATCCCAGGCCAAGTTTGAGGTTGCAGAATTAATGCCCAATCAGATGAATCAAACACTACATTTATCATCTTTGATTCCATTTCGAGATCACTTCAATACGGTGGTGGAAGAATTGGCAAAATTAAACGATCAGAAGCGAATAGATTTTCTGCAATTTAATTTTGTACGCCTTTTAAATGGTGTCATTGAATTAAATTCAGCTTTAAAAAAAGGCTCGATGGCGATGAATCGATCGGGAAGTCAGGTGAAGAATATATTGACACTGGCAGTTAGTTATCTAAATGCAATGCCTATTCGCTCAGCTCATTATATGGCGGATACAGCTGAAAGTGTTTTTCAAAAATTTGATTTCATTGAGCTGTATAGGATTGGCGTTTCTTTAATCAAAATACCGCGAAAAGAATTAAAAAAAGTATTGAGTAAGTTTCACTTTGAAGAGAATAGAGAGAGTTTTTTAGGAACATATTGGGAGGAATTTCTTGATTTAAGTTTTGAGGAAGAGACCCGTTTTATATCGATTCATTCTAAAGATCAAAAGGCATTGCCGCTTTTGAATTTTGAAGATTATGAAGAATGGCGCTATAAAATGAAAAACCTAGAAGAGCTCGTGCCTTTTATTTTTAAATTTTATGAAACATTAGAAAAATTTAAAGAAGAAGGAAAAATTCACGATTCATATTATTTAAATTATTCAGTAGATGATATTGATTTTGAAGCATTACTAATTTCAAGTTTTGCTAATTTTCTGCTTGGTACATATGCGGAAGAAAGTACCTCTAAATTGGGTCTTACCATTGATGAGTTTAAGAGTTTTACAAAAAAAGTAATTACTAGTGATGGTCGCTTTGTTTTAACTCCTGAGCTGTATCAAAAAATTAAAAATTTTGCTCAAAAATTCGGTCTATCAGAAATAACTGGATTTCATAATTACTTTCAAAAAATTTTACAAGATCAATTAGAAGGTTACGAGTACGAAAGTTTAGCTTACGATGATTTTAAGCACGTTGGTGGACCAATTATTTTAAATCGTCATAAACATTAATCGAAATGTACAGCGTGTAGCCTTGCCAGATTTTCTCTAAATTTCGCTTGCTGGTCAAACAACTCTGGGATTATTTTTAGCAATAATTGGCGACGACGTTCTTTTTGCATATTTATTAGTTTATCAGATTGAGAAAATTGTTTTTGTTGTACTACTTTTTTAGTTAAGAAAGTTTCTATATGGCAAATTCTTTCTTCTTCGAGTTCTAAGAAATTTGCTAATTCGTATTGATCGCCTTTTTTTTCTTTTTCTTTTTCCCAACGCTCCATAGATCGGCGTTCTTCATCTTTTAAATAGTCGTCAAATACTTCTTCAAAGCCCTTTAAACCTTTAACTACTTCATCAGGTAAATTTTTTTTTGCCATAACTTATCCGTTTCTTGAGCGTTTGATTTTTTCTTTTTGTGCTGGGAAATAAAAATCATGTAATTGTTCGAGAAAATAGAGTTCTCTTGATATATTATAAAGTTCTTTTTGTTCAGAAGAAATACTTTTAAGTTTATCAACTAATTTTTCCATTTCTAAATTACCAACCTTTTCAACCCTTAAGTAAAGTTTGTTTAGTAATTGCATTTCTTTATTAGTCGGCCTTTTAACTTTTTTAAAAAAATGATCAGGTAAATCTTTAACTGTTTTTAAAAGAGGGATCGAATTGTATTCAATTAATTCCTCTGTTATCACATAAAGAGGATATGGAAAGAGGGGATTTAATTTATTTTCAAATAGCGCTTCTTCTAGGTCGTCAAGAAAAGATATGAGTTCAATCCTAGAGAGTTTTTGGGCATTGATAAATGAAGGCACTCTACCAATTCGCGATAATGGAATAAAATCTTTGTAGTATTCTTTTCCATGTCCTTGCAAAATAATTTCTTCATAAACCGGAATCTTCATTACTTGACCTTTTAGTTTTTCAACTTGTGAGGAACTCTAGTTTTATTATAAAATAAATAGATAGTTTCACAACCGCTTTATAAAAGGCCTATATGTTTGAAAGCAATTCTTCATTATATCTACCCTTTGTACATATGCCCGATTATTACTGTCGGCTTCTGTGCGCAAATATCCAAAATAGCACACAGATAAATACCAATCTAGAAATGTATATTGCCGATCATCAACATTTAAATCATCTGGTAAAGAGAATCTTTAAAGATATTGATGCTGAAGGTTTTGTTGGAAAAATTTTGTCAGTGAATGGCTTCATTGGAATTAGAAATAGATTAGCTAGTGCTTTCATTGAACATCGGGCCATTGGTTCTTTTCCTGAGAGCGTAAATCAAACATTGATTCAAGAAGCTTTAACTCTAGAGCATAACTGGCGACATTTTACACCCCAAGGTTACTCTCGAGTATTTATGTTAGGTTTTTATTTAAAGCTGGCCTCAATGGAGAACAAAACTTCTAGTTTGTTATTCCAAGACCGCCACCTCGAATATATGAAAATTTCACATGGAAAATCAGTAAGACTTGATTGGCTAATGCTATTAATTCTTCATTTTGATTTTTTTCTTGGTTTTGAGCGCTATTACAATGCCCTTCAGTCTAAATTAAGCTTTGAAGCGCTCTATTCAATGCTCTCGGATGATGAAAAGACACTATTTTCAACTAATTTACTTGCCTATGCAGCCTCAATTAATGACTTAGAATTTTTCAAAACAAATATTGAGCAATAAATAAAGGATTGAACTAATGGCACAAAGTGGTATTTGGAATTTATTAAATGACATTGCTAAAAAAGGCGGTATTTCAGAAGTTGTCATTAATTCACCAAAACAAATTTTCGTTGAGCGCTCTGGGAAGTTCTTGCAAATTAATGCGAGCTTTAGCGAAGAAGACATATTGAGCTTTGTTAAAGAGGTATCGGATTTTAATCAAAAAGAATGTTCAAAGGATAATCCTATTTTAGATGGTAATCTGCCAGATGGATCAAGAATTAATATTATTATGCCTCCATTTGTTGGCCATTTTCCGGCCATCTCAATTAGAAGATATTTGAAATTATCAACTACTTTTGCTGAATCACCGGAAATTTTTGGTTTAAACAATGATTGGATAAAACTACTGAGGGCGATGATTAAATCAAGAATGAATATCGTTATTAGTGGAGGGACAGGTGTTGGTAAAACAACTTTTATGAATCTTATGTTGGCCGAAATTGAAAAAAGTGAAAGAGTTATAACCATAGAAGATACGCTTGAGCTTTCGCTTAATTTGCCTAATTTAGTTAGAATGGAGTCTGGTGGGAAGAGTCGGTACTCAAACGCTGTTTTACAAACTAGAGACTTGGTAAAAAATACACTAAGAATGAGACCAGATAGAATTATTATTGGTGAGACTAGAGGTCCTGAGCTTTTTGATTTATTACAAGCGATGAATACGGGGCACGAGGGAAGTATGACTTCAATTCATGCAAACTCACCAGCGGAAACATTATCTCGAATGGAAACTTTGTTTTTAATGGCGGGATTTGATATACCAATTGGTGTGGTGAGAAAACAGATAGCCTCTGCAGTAGATTTTATTTTGCAAATAGGTAGAGATGAATCTGGCAAACGAGTCTTGTTAGAGATCATGGAGCTAAATGGAATGGAAGGACAAACAATTCTTTCGACATCTATTGCCAAAAGAGTCGATGGGCAATTGCAATTTCTTGGAATTACACCTAAAAAAATTGATGTGCTTTCTAGAGATGGAGATATCGAGTTGAATTTTTTTGAACGCTTTTAATCTGGAAACTTATTAAAATGGAAAACACTGGTAGAAAAATTTTAATAGTTGAAGACGAGGTGTTAATCGCAGAAGACATTGCGGACATGATAAAAGATCTTTTTTCCGTAATTCATTTTGCAGAATCAGTAGAAAAGGCAAAAAGTCAAATTTATCAATATGACTACGATTTAATACTTTTAGATATTAATTTGAAAGGAAAAAATGGAATCGAAGTACTAAAGTTTTTAGTAGAAAATCCGCTTAACCCAAATAATCAAACCCCCTTTGTATTAATGAGTGGGATGATAAATGATGACTTCATCAAAAAGCATTCAGAAAAATTTGCAGGAATTATTTCAAAGCCATTTGCTCCTAATTTAGTGAGAGAAAAAATTATAAGTATTATTGGGATGCCAAAGGCGGAAGCAAAAAAGGCGATTAAAAAATCTGATTTGGGAGAAATTCCAATCGTATCGGTAAATGGTCCTTTTAATATTGGAGATATTCAAAGAGACGTTTTACAATATCTTGCAAATGCTAAAAAGAAGCCAAAACATAAAGAGCTTTTTTTAAGGTTAAATGTCGACCGCGATGTCGGTAATTATTTTTTGTCTCATATCGGGCTTGTAATTAATTGTTCAATGGCAATTTCTCAATATATGGACTGGTATAATAGTAAAATTCTCGAGCGATATATTTATGCGGCTTATTTGCATGATGTTTCATTGTCGGCGAGCCCAGAGCTTTCCAAATATAAAACAGTCGAATCTATGGATGCCGATTTATGGGAGTTGGGTATTCATCGCTACAATTTGGCCATAGGTCATACGGAGCAAAGTTTTAAATTGGTTGAGGCAATAAGTGATTTACCGCAAGACGTTGAAGTAATGATCAGAATGCATCACGAACGTCCTGATGGGACTGGATTTCCCTTTAAAGCAGATCATAAGAAAATGAACCCGGCCGTTTCTGTTTTTATTGCTGCCCATGATTTGGCCGATTATATTTATGATAACGAGAATTGGGACCTAAAGGAATTCATTAAGTCCCGACAAAAAACTTACCTAGGAAATAATTTTAAAAAAATTCTTAATGCTTTGGAAGAACTGTCTAAGTTAAAAGATTAATATCCACCATCAACTTTTTGACCCTCTAGTATTTTAATTCCTGAACTAGTTCCAAGTCTTGTTACACCTAAACTCAAATATTTTTTTGCAGCCGCTAAATCACGAATCCCACCAGAGGCTTTTATTTGAGCAAGCCCACCGACGGCTTCTTTCATGATCAAGACGGCTTCAGCAGTTGCTCCATTGGTAGAGAACCCTGTAGATGTTTTAACAAAATGTGCTTTGGCCTTCACTGATAGTTTTGACGCCCAAGCAATTTCTTCAGGTGTTAGTAAGCAAGTTTCCAAAATTACTTTAACGGTATAAGGATGTGCAGCCTGAACAACCGCTTCAATGTCTTTTAAAAATAAATCACTGTTTTGATCTTTTAAAAAACCTAAATTAATGACCATGTCTATTTCTTTTGCACCATTATCAATGCATTTTTTTGTTTCATATGCTTTTGATTCAGAATCCATTGCTCCGAGAGGAAAGCCCACAACTGCACATGTGAGAACATTGGAATTTTTTAAAAAATGACTTGCAGCCTTAACACGGCCGGAGTTCACGCATACTGAAAAAAAATTGTACGTAATAGCTTCTTCACATAATTTTTCAATTTCTTTAAGAGAAGCATCAGCTTTTAGTAGAGTGTGATCGATGGAGCGCGCGATTTGTTCGTTAGTAAAATTATCATGGATAGATGGATTAACTACTTGATTGGACATTGTTGGCCCCAGGGTTTTAAGATGTTTATTTATTAATGTTTCTTTACATTTAGAGTTGCTCTTAATACATGTATTATTATGCTAAAATCTAAGTGGATTTTCCACCCCGTTTCAATATTTATTTTTTCTCTTATTGCGCTTGGAACGTCGCTTTATCTTTTTATCCGCTCCTATCTAGAAGTTAATCGAGCACTTTTGGGCCTAATTGCTAAGTATAAACTAAATCCCCATACTTTTATTGCAGGGGAAACATGGGTTATAATTTTAATTTTGAGCGTCCTCGTTGCTCTTATTATTACCGGAATGGCGATTATTTTTGTCTATTATCAAAAAGTTATTCAGCTCTATCGGCTTCAGCAAAATTTTATTAATGGCTTTACCCATGAGTTAAAAACTCCAATTGCTTCGTTGCAATTGTTTCTAGAAACCTTTTCAAAGCACGATTTACCACGGGATGAATTTAAGAAATACGTCGAGTTTATGATGAGAGACACTAAACGCTTGTCAGACAATGTTGGACGTATCTTACAGTTGGGTAAACTTGAAGACAAAAACTTTAAGGCCGATTTTCATTTTCAAGATATTGTTGGTGTTATTAATAATTTTTTAAAAAATGTTCCTCACTTGTTTGAAGAGGGCACTATTGAATTTGATAGTGAAATAAAGGAAGCTCACTTAAATATAGACTCCACATTATTTGAAATGCTTTTAATGAATTTAATTACAAATGGCTTTCGTTATAATCGTAGCGGTCAAAAAGTATTACATATCCATTTTTATCAATATAAAAATAAGGCATACTTAGATTTTACAGATAATGGAATTGGTATTGATAAAGGTGAAGTAAGTAAAATATTTAGAAAGTTTTATCAAGTCGGAAAAACGACTAAAGGCTCGGGGCTTGGGCTTTATATTGTCCATAGTATAGCAAAGCTTCACCGTTTCGATATTTCGGTACATCCTAATAGTGGTGGTGGTAGTATTTTTCGACTTAGTATTCCTCTGAAATTATTATGGATAAACAAGAGTCAATAATGAATAAAACAAAAATATTAATTATCGATGATGAAGCTCATATTGCTGAAGTATTGCGCTTTAATTTGGCGCACAAAGGATTTGATGTCGTTATTGGTTGTGATGGACGAATTGGTTTAGATTTATGGAAAATTCATAAACCAGACCTTGTTGTTATTGATCTTATGATGCCCGAAATCGATGGTATTGGAGTTATTGAAGAAATTCGAAAGGGTGATAGCGATGTCCCGCTGTTGGTTTTATCTGCTAAAGATCAAGTAAAAGAAAAAGTGAAATGCTTAAACTTGGGAGTGGATGATTATTTATCTAAGCCATTTCATCTCGATGAATTTTTGGCCAGAGTTGATCGTTTGTTGGCAAGGACAGCAACATTACGCCAGCAAATTGATAAAACTGAATCGACTTCTAAAGATCTCTATCAATTTCATGATGTAACCATTGATTTCTCTTTGTTTCGTGCAATAAAAAATCAAGAGATGATAGATTTAACCAGCCAAGAATTAAAGCTTTTAAAAGTTTTTTTTGATAACCCAAATATCGTGTTAACTAGAGCAGACATTTTAAAAAAAGCATGGGGCTACACGGAGGGCGTACATTCTAGAACTCTAGATAATTTTATCGTAAGGTTTAGAAGGTATTTCGAAGATGATCCCAAGAATCCGAAGTATTTTAAAAGTGTCCGCTCTGTAGGCTATGTTTTTGACATCGGGTCTTAACTCCACTAAAGTTTCCACACAATTTATTGAACAAGTTTTTGAATCACGATAGAGGTGCGTTATGAAATTAATGGAAGGAAAGAAAGTATTGGTTCTTGGCGTGGCAAACGATATGTCGATTGCTTGGGGGATCACAAAACTTTTAAAAGAACACGGCGCAAAAGTTGCGCTTACGTATTTAAATGAAAATTTAAAAAAACGAGTAGAACCTTTGGCCCAAGAAGTTGAAGCTGAGTTTATAACTGAAATGGATGTAACAATTGATGAACATTATACTGTACTTAGAAAAACAGTTGAAGAAAAGTGGGGAAAATTTGATGTTTTAGTTCATTCATTGGCATTTGCTGATAAAAATGACTTGAAATCAAATTTTTCAGATACCAGCCGCGAAGGCTTTAAGATGGCATGTGACATATCAGCTTTCTCATTAGTAGGGCTATGTCATCATTTAAAAGATATAATGAATCCAGGTGGATCAGTGATGGCAATGACTTATCATGGATCTACAAAGGTATTAAAAGGTTATAACGTAATGGGAGTGGCCAAAGCCGCACTGGAGGCATCTGCTCGCTATTTGGCAGATGATTTAGGGCCATACGGATTAAAGGTAAATTGTAT
>CAYWBR010000106.1:0-7759 GCA_964456675.1 uncultured Bacteriovorax sp.
TCGCTTCTTTATAGCCACTTTTCAATGAGTTTTTCTTAATATCAATTTTTGTTCCTCGATCCATCCGACCGTTATATCCAAAAAATTCTGCTGGGTTTACTGGTGAATTGAACACTTGATAAGCATTTACATAAAAAACATTAGACATTGTAAAATTTGCTGGAGTTGTAAATGATATCGGGAATATTTCACAAGAAATTTCTGATCTTGCCATCAGTGCATTTAAATTGTCACTTAGCAGTTTGCTAACTTGAGTTTGATCAAAAATTAATGGCTCGGCCACATTATTTCTTGTTTTATAAAAATAACTGGGAGGCACGATACTTGTTTTTTTTTACTTTAACGGTATTATCACTGGAAAAAATTTTCTCATTATCAAAAGTCATAAATGTCATGCAATCATTAACTTTTTTTAAGTTTAACGTTGATGTTTCCGATGTATATTCAACAGCGATCGACCAAAAATTTTCAGACCTAGAAATACTGCTTGGATTTGAATTTATTAAATTATTTGATGGGAATGATTGAATTATTTCTTTATTTAGTGTTGCTAAGAACTGTACTGATCCTTGAAATACATCCATCTTACTATCTAAAGAAACAATATTCTTATAAATAATGTCCTTAAAAGAATAAACCATCATAAGCATAAAACTACTTAATCCCACACTAACCATTAACTCTACTAAAGTATGCCCACGTTAATGCTTCATCTATTCCGCTCCAATTATATGGGTCGAAACTTTGGCCGATTGCCATTTGGGATGAGTCATTCTTAGTTTCAAATAAAAAACTTTTTTATTTTGTGATGGTACGACAAGAACTCCCATTCTCCCTTTTAATCGACAAGGTGATGGACAATTATTGACTAAGATTTTTTAATATCAAATTCAAAATCGTTTAATCGAAGATTAGGAGTCTTTGGTTCACAGAAATTTTGCAATCCATCCTTAGGTTTTCCATTATTTTCATAAAATGTACACAAAGCAGATACAACTGAATCTGAAAGTAAAAGTCGCTCTAGACTTTGATTACTTGTCAAAGAGCATGGAGTTTCTGGTAAACCTGTATAACTAGACTTATCGATACACGCTCTGTTTTCTAAAAGATCTTTTGCGTAAACAATTACTCCTCTCATGGCCACGGAAGTTTTTAAACTTTTATTATATCTTTCTACAAGTTTAATACCGCCAGTAACTTTATTATAAAGAAAATAAATTGATGCGATCAAAGATGCTGAGACTATCATTACTGAAACAAGGGATGCCCCCCCTATTATTTGATAAAGGATAACTAGTTTTCACAAGTTAATTCTATAATATAAATTGCAAGACAATTTAAAAAAGGGGGACAAAATTTTGCCCCCCTTACATCCCATCCCTTAAGATTTAAGGGATTCTTATGATTTAATTATGTCATATTAATTGGCCATTTCTAATGATCGGTCACCGTCGATAATCTTAAGATTGCCACCAACAACTTCCATAAATTTTTCTGGTTGTTGTAAATCAAGTGCAATCTTTAAAACATCTTCCACTGATTCACATGGTCTCACTTCTAGACCTGATTTAATTTCATCAGGAATTTCAGTTAAGTCTTTTACGTTTTTCTGTGGAATAACGACAGTCTTAATTCCAGCATGTTTAGCTGCTAACATTTTTTCTTTAAGTCCACCAATCGGAAGTACTCTACCTCTTAGTGTTACCTCACCTGTCATCGCCACATCTTGTCTTACCTTTATTCCAGTAATCGCTGAAGTTAATGCAGTAACCATCGTAATACCAGCTGAAGGTCCATCTTTTGGAGTTGCACCTTCTGGTACGTGGATATGAATATCATTTTTATTGTACCACTCTGCTGAAACACCTAATCGTGGAGAAATAGAGCGAACAAAACTAAGAGCTGCTTTTGCAGATTCTTGCATTACTTCGCCAAGTTTCCCTGTAATTTGAATTTTTCCATTCCCTTCCACTGTAACAACTTCAATATGAAGAAGTTCTCCACCAACTGAAGTCCAAGCTAAGCCATTTACGAGTCCTACTTGTGATTCACCTTCAATATCCGTGTGATCAAAACGTTTAGGGCCAAGATATTTAGCAAGCTGTTTTGAAGTGACGGTAAACTTCTTACCTGCAGCAACATCTTTAGTTACAACTTCTGTAGCTATTTTTCTAACAACAGTGTTCAACAATCTTTCAAACTCTCGAACTCCAGCTTCTTTTGTCCATCCACGAACAACTTCAACCATTGTCGTATCAGAGATTTGAACTTCATGATCTGTTAGACCATTGTTCTTCGTAGCCTTTTTCAGAAGATAACGTTTCCCAATTTCTAGCTTCTCTTGTGGAGTGTAACCAGAAAGATTAATAATTTCCATCCTGTCACGAAGTGGTCCCGGAATTCTCGAGAGATCGTTCGCTGTCATAATGAACATTACTTTTGATAAATCGTATTCAACTTCAATGTAGTGATCAGAGAAATTTTTATTTTGCTCAGGATCTAAAACTTCAAGCATCGCTGAAGCTGGATCACCGCGCTGATCAGATGACATTTTGTCGATCTCATCTAAAAGAATTACAGGATTTGAAGTCCCTGCTTTTTTCAAGGCCATCATAATCTTACCAGGCATTGCTCCTACGTAAGTTCTTCTGTGCCCTCTAATTTCTGATTCGTCTCTCACTCCACCAAGAGCGATACGATGAAAACTTCTTCCTAAAGATTCTGCCAAAGATTTAGCAATAGAAGTCTTCCCTACACCTGGAGGACCAGCTAAACAAAGAATTGTTCCTTTTCCTTCCTCTTTTAAGAGAGAGCGAACTGCCAAATATTCAACGATTCTATCTTTAACATCTTTCATTCCATAATGATGATCATCAAGAATCTCTCTGGCATGATTTACTGAATTATTATCAGTTGTATATTCATCCCATGGAAGAGTTAGCATCCAATCAACATAGTTTCTAACAACCGCTGCTTCAGCAGACATTGGTGACATTGATTTAAGCTTTTTAATCTCTTTAAGGGTTTTCTCGCGAGCCTCGTCTGGCATTTTCTTTTTGGCCAGCTTCTCTTCCATTTCCTGCAAATCCGTCTTGCCATCATCTTTTTGGCCAAGCTCTTTTTGAATCGCATTCATTTGCTCATTTAAGTAGTATTCTTTTTGTGATTTTTCCATTTGAGTCTTAACGCGAGTTCTAATTCTTCTCTCAACGTTAATAATCTCAATCTCCCCTTGCATTTTTTCTAATAAAAGCTCAAGTCTTCTATCCACACCTGCGGCTTCAAGAATTTCCTGTTTTTCAGAAATTTTCATTGTTAAGTGAGCAACAATGATATCCGCTAAGCGAGAAGGATCTGTAATTGAAGAAATGCTCATTAATAATTCTGGCGGAATTCTTTTATTGAGCTTCACATACTGCTCAAAAACAGTCTTAATGCTTCTAACCGTCGCTTCAAGAGTTGAAGCTTCTTTTTCCTCTGCTGCAAGTTTTTCAACTTCAGCATAGTAGCCAGTTTCGGAATTTTCAAATGTTTTTACTTTTGCTCTGTACTTACCCTCGATCAACACCTTTACCGTGTTATCTGGCAAGCGAAGCATTTGAATGATATTTACAACCGTACCAACGTCATAAACATCTTCTCTATCGGGATTTAAAACGCTCGCATCTTTTTGAGTGACCAGAAAAATTTCATTATTGTTTCTCTGAGCTTCCTCTAGAGCAGCAATAGATTTTTCTCTTCCAACAAAAAGTGGAACAACCATGTGTGGGAAAATAATCATGTCCCTCAGTGGCAACAAAGGAAACTTTTTGGCCTCCATATTACCATCACGTTTAGGGCCATCTTTCTTCGAATCAGACCAACCTTGAGACATAGTACCTCCTGCACTATAGAAACCATCACTCTCTAGTTTGGGATCACTACTTGATTCCCGTACCTAAAAAGGGTCTTATATAAATTGTGACTTAATTTAAAAGTTAATACAAAGTTTTTTTCTGATGAGGCAAAAGACACCCTAAAGTTAATTACTTAAATAATTGGTTTTTGTTTAAAAATAATCAAACTTCAATAACTTAGATAGTATGTTTGCGTCTGTAAGAAAGTGTAAGTCACGGTTCATTGAAATTTATCTATTTTTCTTATCTGACATTAGAGATCAGTTACTTAGAATTTAACAGCAACAATATAGTGCTGTTATCCTCCACTCTGATTCTTTACTCAAATTTGTGTATGTTTTAAGCTTATAAAAAAATGCGAGGAGCCTTTATGAACTCAAAACATGATAACCAATTCCCTTACCTTCATGGCTTCACTGAAAAAGAACAAGAGAGACTTCGAAAGCAAGCAAGATTTGCAGAACATAGTGTATATAAAAATGTAAATTTCTCTGAAGCAAAACACATCTTAGAAGTAGGCTCTGGTGTTAGTGCTCAGAGTGAAATTCTCTTAAGAAGATTTCCTGAATTAAAAATTACAGGTATTGATTTAAGCGAAAAACAATTAGAAACCGCTAAAAAGCTACACGCCCAAAATCCATTTTCAACTAATCGAATAAATTTTGAAAAAATGGACGCAAGTAAGATGCGATTTAATGGAGCTGAGTTTGACGGTGCCTTTTTATGTTGGATACTTGAGCACGTTCCCGATCCACTAAAAGTTTTATCTGAAGTTAGGCGTGTGGTTAGACCAGGTGGAAGTGTCGTTATTACCGAAGTAATGAATAGTTCATTTTTTTTAAATCCTTACTCTCCTAACGTCTGGAAATACTGGATGGCCTTTAACGATTACCAGTATGACAATTCAGGAGATCCATTCGTAGGTGCAAAACTTGGTAATTTTTTAATGCAAACTGGATTCAACCAAGTTGAGACTGAAGTTATCACGTGGCATCTTGATAATCGCCATCCACAGAAGAGAAAAGAGTTTATTGATTACTGGACTGAGCTTTTGTTGTCGGCCAGCGAACAATTAGTAGAAGCAAAATATGTAACTGAAGATGTTGTTGAACAGATGAAAATTGAAATGGAACGAGTTTCAAGTGATCCCAATGCCGTTTTTCTTTATTCTTTCATGCAAGCTAAAGCAAAAGTATAAAAGAAGCCCGCTTTAAAGCGGGCTTCTTGTTTAAATCTATAATTTGTTAAATTATGCTGATTCAATTTTCTTTGAAGGCTTTACTTCTTCTTTTTTTACTTCACGAGGACCCTCTACAACTGTTGGTGAAGTCTTACCCATGATTGCATCTTTTGTAACGATAACTTTACAGACCTTATCGTTTCCAGGAATGTCGTACATAACATCCAACATCGCCTGCTCTAAGATCGCTCGAAGTCCACGGGCCCCAGTTCTTCTATCTAATGCTTGACGAGCAACTTCTTTTAGCGCCTCTTCCTCAAACTCTAGATATATGCCTTCCATCTCAAATAATCTTTGGTACTGTTTAGTTAATGCATTTTTAGGCTCAGTCAGAATTTGAATGAGGGCAAATTCATCTAGCTCAGTTAGCATTGCATTTACGGGTAAACGTCCAATGAACTCAGGGATAAGACCAAATTTAGTTAGATCTTCTGGCTCAATTCCACCAAATTGTTCAATAACTGATTTACCATCAGTTTTTTGAACTTGAGTAGAAGCAGTATTCCCTAGCCCCATTGGTCTTTTAGTTGTTCTTTTTTCAATAATTTTATCAAGACCAACGAATGCTCCAGCACAAATGAATAAAATATTCTTTGTATCAACTTGAATAAATTCTTGTTGAGGATGTTTACGTCCACCTTTTGGTGGAACAGAAGCCACAGAGCCTTCAATAATTTTAAGTAAAGCTTGCTGAACACCCTCTCCTGAAACGTCACGAGTAATTGAAGGGTTTTCTGATTTTCTTGCGATTTTATCGATCTCATCAATGTAAACGATACCACGTTGTGCACGTTCAACATCAAAGTCGCAATTCTGTAAAAGATTTAAAATAATATTTTCTACGTCTTCGCCTACGTATCCTGCTTCAGTTAATGACGTTGCATCGGCAATGGCAAATGGTACGTTTAAGAACTTTGCAAGGGATTGAGCAATAAGAGTTTTTCCTGATCCGGTAGGCCCAGCTAAAAGAATGTTAGACTTTGCTAATTCTACAGCATCAGACTTTCTTGGATCCGTTGGTTTGTGAGCAATCCTTTTATAGTGATTATGAACTGCAACTGAAATAATCTTTTTAGCGCGGTCTTGACCAATTACGTACTGATCTAAATGAGCTTTAATTTCAGCAGGCTTTGGAACATTGTCGACGACAGCTTTTTGATTTGATTTTGCTGTATCTTCAAAAATAATATCATTACATAATTCAATACACTCATCACAGATATAAACCCCTGGTCCTGCGATTAATTTTTTCACTTCCTTCTGGGACTTTCCACAGAAATTACAGTGAAGAGCAGTTCCGAAGTTTGACTTTTCTTTACTCATTTTTAAGATCCTTTTTATTTCTTAAACTATATCTTTATTCTTAACCTTTTATCGCAGCTTTGTGTCCTGAGCGCTCAATCACTTGATCAATCAATCCCATTTCTTTGGCCTTAAATGGTGAAAGGTAATTGTCACGATCAGTTTCTTTCTCAATTCTCTCCATCGTCATCCCAGCACTTGTGTGTTTAACATAAATTCCATTCAATTGCTTTTTAAGATCTAAAATCTCTTGAGCTTGAATTTGAATATCTGAAGCCTGTCCTCTTGCTCCCCCCAATGGCTGGTGAATCATAATTCGTGAGTGAGGCATTGAGTATCTGTGCCCAGGATGTCCGGCAGTCAAAAGAAGAGAGCCCATGGAAGCAGCCAACCCCACACAATAAGTGTATACGGGACAAGTTATGTGCTGCATGAGATCGTATATACCAAGTCCTGCATAGACAGATCCCCCTGGGCTATTAATATAGAAATGGATTGGCGCTTCGGGATCAGATTGCTCCATAAAAAGCATTTGCGCGACAATCAGATTTGCTACAGTATCATTAACCTCTGTACCTAAAAAAATAATACGATCTAATAGAAGCCTCGAATAAATATCGTATTGTCTCTCCCCTCTAGCTGTTTGCTCAATGACAATTGGATTGGGGATGTAAGCCTTAGGATTCATATTCTCTCCAGTGTAAAAATTCGAGGTTAAATCGAACAAAAAATTCTCGTGAATTACTTATCTTTTCGGCACTTAAGCCTAATTGCATGAGAACTTTCTTAATTTTGAAGTGAGTTTTTCAAAAAGGACACTAAATAATGTCACTTTTGCCTTTCTATTATTAATAATTTAAACCATCTAGATAACTATACCCGATAAAAGCTATGAACAAATTTGATTTGTTTGATTAATTTTCTGAAATAATTTCATACTGTAAAAATCGGTTTTTACAATTCAAAAAATTGGGCGCATATTCACCAGGCTTCAGAAAATTAATGGGGGAATTACTATGCACGCTGAACTGAGCAACAAAAAAGCTCATGGGAACATTACTGACTTAGCTACTTGGAGAAGCCAAAAACTAGAAAATAGTTTTTCGGATTACTTAAAAGTTTTAAACTTTAATGAACTAATGAATGAGTCAGAATATTTAATTGAAGAAATGAAAAACGATAGTTCATCATTTGATATTTTAAATAAAACTCGCTTAATGATGAATGAATTTACCGATCGACTAGAAAGAGAATCTCGCCAACTGGCCATGTCTGTAAAAGAACTGAAAAAAGATATTGAAAATAAATTCGAAAAGTAATT
>CAYWBR010000107.1:0-7720 GCA_964456675.1 uncultured Bacteriovorax sp.
ACTTCCGCTGGCTTGCGAGTCAAAGATTTATCTGGAAATACCTTAATCCAAACACTACCACCTCTTTTCATCTTTCTAGAGATTGCAATACGGGCAGCTTCAATTTGTCTATTTGTAATATATCCACAGCAAGTAGCTTGAAGACCATATTCTCCGAAAACAAGAGTGTTCCCTCTCAGGGCTCTTCCTTTCATTCTTCCTTTATGTTGTTTACGAAATCGTACTCTTTTAGGACTTAACATAGTTACCTACCTATTATTTATAAATTTCACCTTTATATACCCACACCTTAACGCCGATAATACCGTAAGTTGTTGCGGCCTCAGCTGTATTGTAGTCAATATCAGCCCTTAAAGTATGTAGAGGAACTTTTCTTTCAGCATAACCTTCAGTTCTTGCCATCTCAGCACCACCAAGACGCCCCGATGTTCTTACCTTAATCCCCTTAACCCCTGCTCTAAAAGCAGCTTGCATAACTTTTTTCATGGCTCTTCTGAAAGCAACACGCTTTTCTAACTGTTGAGCAATGTTTTCAGCGATAAGTTTCGCGTCTGCATCTGGTCTTTTTACTTCAGCAATATTGAAGATAAGAGTTCCAGATGTCATCTTCTTAAGATCGTTTCTGATTTTTTCGATACCAGCACCCTTCTTGCCGATAGCAATCCCAGGCTTAGCTGTATTTACTGTAACCTTTACTTGATCTGAAGTTCTAGAGATTTCAATTGAAGAAACCGCTGCTGACTTCATATTTTTTTCAATATAGTTACGCATTTTAATATCTTCATGAAGAAGTTCAGCATATCTATCTTTTGCATACCAAGATGAATGCCAACCCTTAATGTAACCTAACCTAAAACCGTATGGATGTACTTTTTGTCCCATTTTTTTATCCTTATTACGCTTCTTTTAATTCAAGTGTCACGTGACTAGTTCTCTTTCTGATCTTGTAAGCACGGCCTTGTGCGCGTGGCATGATCCTCTTGAGCATTGGCCCTTCATTTGAATAAAGAGTACCAACAACTAAATTATCAATGTCATACTTATTAGATTCAGTAGCGATAGCTAAACCACTATTGATTAGTTTAGTTAGAATAATTGCAATTTCTTTTTTCTCAGAAAATCTTAAGATCTTTAGAGCCTCAGAAGCCTTTTTGTTTCTGATAAGATCACAAACTTGTCTAACTTTTCTTGGAGCAATTCCCACATTATTAGAATGAACTTTAATAGCCATACCGCATCTCCCTACTTCTTAGCTTTTTTATCAGCGCCATGACCATGAAAAGTTCTTGTCATTGCGAATTCACCAAGCTTATGTCCAATCATATTATCTGTAACGTAAACCGGGATAAATTTCTTACCATTATGAACTGCAAAAGTTAATCCAATAAATTCAGGAAGAACAGTCGATCTTCTTGACCATGTTTTAATTACTTTACCAGCTTTATTTTGTTCACCCTGTAGAGCCATTACTTTTTTTAGTAAATGTGTATCTACAAAAGGTCCTTTTTTTAATGAACGAGCCATTTTTAACTCCTACTTACTTTCTTCTCTTTACGATAAACTTAGTTGTTCTCTTGTTCTTTCTTGTTTTGAATCCTCTTGTTGGTTGACCCCATGGAGACACAGGATGTCTACCACCAGACGTTCTACCTTCACCACCACCCAATGGGTGATCTACAGGGTTCATCGAAACACCACGTACCGTTGGTCTAATACCAAGCTTTCTCGTGATACCAGCTTTACCGCGATTACGTTTCTCATGGTCAAGATTACCAACTTGTCCAATAGAAGCTTTGCAATTTGCTTTAACTTTTCTTAATTCCCCAGAAGGCATTCTTAATAAAACAGAGTCACCTTCTTTTGCCATAACTTGAACATAAGCCCCAGCCGAACGAGCAATTTGACCGCCAGCTCCTGGATTTAATTCAACATTATGAACAAGTGTCCCTATTGGAATTTCACTAAGTGGTTTAGCATTACCAACTTTAATATCGGCAGTTGCAGAAGAAATTACAACATCGCCAACTTGTAACCCAACAGGTGCTAAGATAAATGCTTTTTCACCGTCTTTATAAGCAACAAGTGCCAAGTTACATGTTCTGTTTGGATCATAGCAAATTGCTTGTACTGTTGCCGGAATTTCAACCTTATTTCTTTTGAAATCCACTATTCTGTACTTTTGCTTAACTCCACCACCTTGATGTCTAGTAGTGATACGGCCCAAATTATTTCTTCCGGCCTTTGATTTCTTAGTAGCTAAAAGGTTCTTAGAAACCTTAACGTCCTTTGTAAGGTCCGCACTACTCAACACTTGCATCTTTCTAAGGGATGGTGTTGTCGGTTTAAATCTTTTGATTCCCATAATTAATCCCTATAATTTAAAATTATTAAACACCCTTAAAGAACTCAATCTTCTGACCTTTAGCCAACTCAACTAAAGCTTTTTTATAAGAAGGAGTTTTTCTCACAGATTTCGCCGTTCTTTTTACTTTTCCTGGCACAACTGCAGTTTTTACTGCAACAACCTTTACTCCGTAAAACGTTTCAATCGCTTGCTTAATTTGGTTTTTATTAGAGTTTGTCTTCACGATGAAGCCATAGCGATTAAACTGCTCGGTTGCAAGTGAAGTTTTTTCTGTAATAAGCGGTCTAACAATTACTGAACTTAAATTTGCCATACTACACCAACTTGTTAGTTAATTTTTCAAAAGCAGCTTTTTCGATAACTAGGTTTTCGAACTTAACAGCTTCATAAACCGAGAAAGATTCAACAGGAAGCCCTTTTGCTCTTTGTAAGTTTTTAGCTGCTCTTAACGCTAATGAATCTTCTGACGCAGTAACGATAAGTGCATTAGTTAAGTTTTTGCCACTTAAAAGGTTAAATAAATCTTTTGTTTTTCCAGTTGCAGGCATTGTATCAACAACAATTAATTTTCCAGACTGGAACTTGTCAGCAAGAATTGAGTGAATTGCTTTTAGCATCACTTTCTTGTTAACTTTTTGCTCATAACATCTTGGCTTTGGTCCAAACACAGTACCACCACCTGGCATTAAAGGAGAGCGTGTAGACCCTTGACGAGCGTTACCTGTTCCTTTTTGCTTAAATGGCTTCTTACCACCACCAGATACTTCTGCTTTTGTTTTTGTACTTGCATTTCCTTGTCTTCTAGAAGCAAGGGTTGCGTTTACTACTTGATGAACAACTGGAACATGAATATCTTCTACGTTAAGAGTAACGGCAGACTTCACCTTTCCCGCTGCTTCGAATTTGTTATTTAATAATGTTACTTCCATGGGTCACCTCAATTAGTTTTTCTTGAGTGCTTTTGCAATTCTTACAAAGCCCTCTTTTCCACCAGGAACAGATCCCTTGATTAACAAGTAACCTTTTTCAGTGTTAACTTCTACGATTTTTAAATTCTGAACCGTTTGCGTATCAACACCCATATGACCTGGCATTTTTTTATTTTTAAAGATACGTCCTGGAGTTGCTCTGTTACCCATAGAACCTGGACGTCTATGGAAATGCGATCCATGTGAACCTGGACCACCACGGAAATTGTAGCGCTTCATAACTCCGGCAAAACCCTTACCCTTAGAGATGCCCGTAACGTCTACAAATACATTTGCATCAAAACCTTCTAATGAGACTTCTTGACCCAAAGATGCTTCACTTACGTCAGCAACCTTTACCTCTGAAAAATTTGTTAGATTAAGCTTTGTTCCGGCTTTCACCAAATGGCCCTTTACTGGCTTAACCAATAAAGACTCACGCTTCTCTCCATATCCTAATTGATAAGCAGAGTAGCCATCCTTCGTTGCTGTTTTTACTTGCGTAACGATATTAGGAATTAACTTGATTACTGTTACTGGAATGTGATTTCCGTTTTCATCGAAAATACGAGTCATACCAGCCTTGACGCCGTAAAATGCGTCAAGCTTTACTTTTGCTTCTGACATTTTTCCTCCACAGCATCACCCTGTCACAGGGATGCATACATGGTTATTAATATTGTAAAGGACCCTAAACTACTAGTATTTTATTTCTACGTCAACACCAGACGAAAGATCTAACTTCATAAGCTGATCAATTGTTTGCTGAGTTGGCTCAATAATATCAATTAATCTCTTATGAGTTCTCATTTCAAACTGCTCACGAGATTTTTTATCAATATGTGGTGATCTTAAAACAGTAAACTTATTAATTTCTGTTGGAAGTGGAATTGGACCAGCCACTCTTGCACCAGTTTCTTTAGCCGTTTGTACGATCTCATTTACAGAGTTGTCTAACAACTTGTAATCATAAGCACGTAACTTGATTCTTAGTCTAGTTGCTTTCATAATTTCTTATTTCCCTAAAAATAAATTTTTGACTTTTTATGTTTTATACGGCCCTTTGTCAAGGGCCGTATTACTTTTTATTACAATTAATCTAGGATCTCAGCAACAGTACCAGCTCCAATCGTACGTCCACCTTCGCGGATCGCAAAACGAAGACCTTTTTCCATCGCAACCTTAGAAATTAATTCTACGTTGAATGTTGTATTGTCACCTGGCATGATCATCTCTACCCCTGCCTTTAACTCTATTGATCCCGTCACGTCTGTTGTTCTAAAGTAGAACTGTGGACGGTAACCTTTAAAGATCGGAGTATGACGTCCACCTTCTTCCTTTGTCAAAATATATACTTCTCCAACAAATTTTGCATGTGGCTTTACTGAGCCTGGCTTAACCAAACACTGCCCACGCTCAATATCTTCTCTCTTTGTTCCTCGAAGCAATAATCCCGCGTTATCTCCCGCTTGACCTTGGTCCAAAAGCTTACGGAACATTTCTATTCCCGTTACCGTTGTCTTTTGTACATCACGGATACCTACAACTTCAATTTCGTCGTTTACTTTAATAACCCCACGCTCAATACGTCCCGTTACTACCGTACCACGTCCTGAAATTGAAAATACGTCCTCTACTGGCATCAAAAACGGCTTATCTACATCTCTTTGCGGAGTTGGAATATAAGCATCTACCGCTGCCATTAATTCTACAATCTTTTGCTCACCGATTTCTGGGTTTCTTCCCTCTACTGCCGCAAGAGCTGAGCCCGCGATAAATGGAATGTCTCCACCTGGAAATGAATAAGAAGACAATAGATCTCTTAGCTCCATTTCAACTAGCTCTAAAAGTTCTGCATCGTCTACCATGTCTACTTTGTTTAAGAAAACTACTAGCGCCGGTACTCCTACCTGACGAGCTAGAAGGATATGCTCTCTCGTTTGCGGCATTGGTCCGTCTGCTGCTGAACAAACTAGAATACCTCCATCCATCTGCGCTGCACCTGTAATCATGTTCTTTACATAGTCAGCGTGTCCTGGACAGTCTACGTGAGCATAGTGACGTGATGCTGTTTCATATTCTACGTGCGCTGTATTGATTGTAATACCACGCGCTTTCTCTTCTGGTGCTGAATCGATATCTGCGTATGACTTTGCCGCTCCACCATGAAGCTTTGACATTATCATTGTAATCGCTGCTGTTAAAGTCGTCTTCCCGTGGTCTACGTGACCAATTGTTCCGATGTTTACGTGTGGTTTACTACGATCAAATTTTTCCTTAGCCATAACTCTCTCCTATTTCAACTAGTTTTGGAAAATCAACTTAAATATATACCTTTTTTTTCTAACGTAACTTTTGCCAAATCCATTCCCATTTCTGAGTATGTTTTAAACTTCATTGTAAAACTTGCTCGGCCTTGCGACTTTGAGCGGATATCAGTGCTGTAACCAAAAAGTTCAGCAAGTGGAACTTCTGCATTAATAAGATCTTTATTCTGCTTAATTCCCATATTAAAAACTTTTCCACGCTTAGCATTTATGTCTGAGATGATGTCACCTGTATAATCTTGAGGTGTAACAATCTCTAGATCCATAACTGGCTCATACAGGCGAAGACCAGCTTTTACAGAAGCTTCTCTAAATGCATTTGCTGCTGCAATTGCATAAGCCACTTCACTTGATTCGGCTTCATTGTATTCCGCAGCTATAATCGTTGCTTTAATATTCACAAATGGATAACCGGCCATAGCTCCACCTGGTGCTGAATCAAGAATTGATTTCTTGATTGCATCGATGAAATTCTGAGGAAGTTGTTTTGGTGAAACCTTTGATTCAACAACAACTCCAGTTATACAATCTGTTGGCTCAATCTCTAGAGAAACTTGGCCAAATTGAACTTTACCGCCAAGCTCTTTGTTAAATATAAAATCAGCTTTTGCGTGACCTGCAATACTCTCTCTATAAGACACTTGCGGCTTACCAACGTTAATTCCAACGTTAAATTCACGGCGAAGGCGATCCACAATAATTTCTAAATGCAACTCTCCCATTCCAAAAATCAGGAGCTGACCAGTTTCCGCATTATGCTTATATGTAAAAGTTGGATCTTCTACTTTTAACTGATCTAGAGTTTGAAATAATTTTTTCTCATCAGCCGTACTTTTTGCTTCAATAGCAACAGAGATAACAGTTTCTGGAAATTCCATTAAATCGAAAACAATTGGTTTGTTCTCTGTGCAAAGAGTTTCTCCAGTTGTTGTTTCCTTTAAGCCTGCGATGGCAACAATATCACCAGCAGAAGCAACTTGGATCTCAGTTCGCTTGTCTGCATGCATTTGTAGAATCTTGTTTACTCTCTCGCGCTTTTTCTTAAGTGGATTGTAAACTTGAGCTCCAGATTCTAATTTTCCTGAATAAATTCTTACAAATGTAATACTACCAACAAATGGGTCAGTTGCAATTTTAAAAGCAATACCTGAAAACATATCGTCTTCAGTTGGCTTTCTACTTTCTGCTTTATCTGGATCTTTGAGGCTATGGCCTGAAATCTCACCTCTATCAATTGGAGATGGTAGGTAGGCAACAACTGCATCTAAAAGTGGCTGAACGCCTTTATTTTTAAATGCTGATCCACAAAGAACTGGAATAAAATTATGCTTAATAACTGCATCTCTTAGTGCAGTTTTAATTTCTAAATTTGTAATATCTTCACCGCCAAGAAATTTCTCTGCAAGTGAATCATCGTAATCTGAAAGATGCTCAATTAGCTCGTCACGATAAAGTGCTGCTTCATCTTGAAGATCACTAGGAATTTCTTTCATTTCTACTTTAGATCCCATCGAATCTGCTGGGAAATAAATTGCTTTCATCTCAATTAAATCGAGAACCCCTTCAAAGTTTTCCTCTGCGCCAATAGGCCTTTGAATTGCAGCTGCTTTCTTTGCTAGTTTTTCACGAATTTCAACAACACAGTTGTCAAAATCTGCCCCCATACGATCCATTTTATTAACAAAAGCTAAGCGCGGTACTTTATATTTATCTGCTTGTGACCAAACTGTTTCCGACTGAGGCTCAACACCTGAAACGGCATCAAACACACCAACTGCACCATCAAGAACGCGAAGAGATCTTTCGACTTCAATTGTAAAATCTACGTGTCCGGGAGTATCAATGATATTAATTGTGTGCCCTAACCAAGCGCAAGTAGTTGCAGCAGAGGTAATTGTTATCCCTCTTTCTTGTTCTTGAATCATCCAGTCCATGGTGGCTGTACCATCATGGACTTCTCCTATCTTATGGCTTTTACCAGTATAGTAGAGGATGCGTTCTGTAGTGGTCGTTTTACCGGCATCAATGTGAGCCATGATGCCGATATTACGAATTTTTTC
>CAYWBR010000108.1:0-7700 GCA_964456675.1 uncultured Bacteriovorax sp.
GCTGAAATAGAAGCAATACTTAATACGACGAGAGAAGGCAATGAGTGGGAAGAAGAATATGATAAATGGAGAATTTTTTTTGCTGTTATCGCATTTACCGGAATGACACCAGGCGAGGTTGCACTCTTAACGCGTTCTAATATAGATATAGATAAGAAAATAATTTTGTCCAATAATAATAAATCTTTGCAAAATCGTATAATTCCAATACCAAAAAGGCTTATAGTAGATATAAGGAGCAGGTATATTGATACTAAATCATTTTTATTTTCTAGAAAAAGTAATAATGATAAACCTGAAATTTCTAGTAATTGGTTTTACCAATTCCGAAAAAGACTAAATAAAATAGGAATTTCAAATCAGGATGCTCAAATAAGACATTTAACTGTTATGAGCTTAAGAAAATATTATATTGAAGAATGCCTTAACAATGGAATTGATGTGCCAATTATTGAGCGAATCGCAGGACACTCAGATATTAGAACAACAATGAATTATGGAAAAAATATAGATATTCAAAATCATAATTTAATTAGCAAAATTGATGAAATTTTTGATGCTAATAAAAACTAGTTATTTTCTCTGATTAATTTCTAAAAAAATTAAACTCATTAATATGTATAATAGGTTCGAACATCGTCCATTGCCCGGAGCATTAAAGGATTTTGAAGCCAAAGCATGGCATTTTGGGTTAATGAAGATTTTTACAATTATTTCAAATATTTTATTTGATACACATTTTTGAAATAACTCAAATTTACACCCAGCGTATATACCCCTGTTAGAACGTATTGCTACGATCGATATATAGGATTTATAATTAATTATTAATATTTTTTGTAATGAAAGGGTAAGTATGAGCTTTAAAACTAGAAAATTATTTGTAAGATTTGTTGGTGTTTTGATGATGATTTTTCCAATATTCGAATATATTGGTGATTTGAATTTTAATGGAAAGGTTACCGTCGGAAGCTATGTATCGTATTTTATATTTTTTGTACTTGGAATCTTCTTCCTATTCTGGTCCTCAACATTTGAAGATAAAAAGAAATAAAAGAACCCTTGACCTTACGGTCGGGATTTTAGGATTATTCAACTCCCAAAGGATTTGTCCTGCCAAGGCAGGGATAGATCCATCCCACAGCCTCCAATTCGAAGATTTAAGCAATGTTCTTTAAGAATCAGTCAATGCGCAATATTAGATTTATTTAAAAAAAGGTTCGAACGTCGTCCATTGCCCGGAGCAAAAGTTTTTTAGCCTCAAATTTCTTCAATTTTGCCGTGACCACGGATGGACAATCGAACCCTACTTGATGATTAAAGAGAATAAGAGTACAAAGAAGTATTGTTGATCCCTATCAAATCGATTGTTACTTTTGTTTCGAATACGTTTACCTTGAGAAATCCCGACCCTCCGATTATTTTTCCATTTTTGTAACTATACGAATCATATTTATCTCCGGCGTGACTGGGTTGTGGTAACGTTTGGTATACGATTCCATCCAGGTCTTGTTTAGCGAATAAATGGTCATGTCCTTTAAAGACAATATTTACACTGTTATCAACGAACAACTGGTGGAGTGGTTTTTCCCATCCCGGTCTATGTATGGTAAATCCATAGCTTCCATCAATATTATTTCCGCCCCATTCATATAGTTTTGCTAATTCTATTCCACCACGTCCCTGGTTATCGCCACCAACCAACTGATGGATAAAGACAAACTTATATTTTGCAGTAGACGTTTTTAACGTATTTGAAAGCCAGTCATATTGGATTTTTCCGAGAGTCCATTGCCAGCCGTCAGTATTTGGTTTTTTAGTCGTATAACTATAAGGATCAAGAATTATAAATAATGCATTATTCTGTTCAAAGGAGTAATAGTTTTTGTCTTTGGTTTGATCAGGGAAATAAGCTTTACGATACGTTTTGGTATTGAGCTTATCCCAACCGGTTTCTCCATCATGGTTACCCATCGCAAAATATAAAGGAATGGAACCAAGTATGTCGTAATAACTCTTCATGAGGATATATCTATTTTTAATGTTTGATTCACTTTTGTTCTGTAATTTATCGATCATAAAAATATCTCCAAGATCAATCAAAAAATTAGGCTTCGCTTTCACGATATTTTGAATCGTCTGTGTATATACTTGCGGATCCGATTGCTCATCCATATGCGGATCAGCCTCGACAGCGAATGAAAAAGCATTTGAACTATATGAAGATGGTTGGGTTGTGTTCGTTCTATTTCTGCTTACCACCCAATACAATGAAATGCCCGCTATTACTACAACTAATATGTATATTATTTTATTCATTGTACTGTATAGGAATATACTGACTGACCATTATTATTTTGACCAGAATGAATGTAGTCAACTTTTACGTTATCTGATGATACGGTAACATCTAGAAAACCTGAATTTGGCAAAGTATCTCCAGATTTGTATGCATCTTTATTAAATGCAGTATATGTGTCGTCAGCTGGATTCGGAACCTCCTGATAAATGATTCCATCAAGTTCCTGCTTGGCAAATAAATGATCATGTCCTTGGAAAAATATAGTGACATGGTTTTTCACCATCAACTGGTGAATGGGTAACTCCCAGCTTGGACGTTTTGTATTAAATTCCCACACGCCCTTCTGATTGTACCCACCCCATTCATACAACTTGGCGTTTTCGATACCACCTCGACCAGTTCCCAACACATGATGTGTAAAAACAAACTTGTACTTTGCGTTACTTGTTTCCAATGTTTTTTTGAACCACTGATATTGCACGTCTCCCAGTGTGTTATTCCATAAATCACGCCCCTTTTTGTTCTCATTTTTTGCTCCGGCCGTGTTATCAACGGCTGTATTTGAATGCCAATAATAATCAATGAACACAAACAATGCGTTACCTCGAGTGAAAGAATAATACCCGGTTTCAACTCCCGGAGAAGTGAAGTATTTTTCACGGGCATTTCTGGCGAGAATCGCAGGGTTATTATTCGTTCCGTCGAGAAGATATTTTGCTTCCTGTTCGTGGTTTCCATTGACCAGATAGATTGGTAGCGAAAGTACATCCAAATATTTTTTCTGCGCCAGATACACATCATCATATGCTTGTTGTGTACGATTGTTTTCAGATATTAATTTTTCGATACTAAAATCGTCGCCCATCAATATATAAAATGCCAGGTTTGCTTTCGCTGCATTTTGCAATGTAGTCATATATAGTTGGGAATTGAACATTTTACCCTCCCGTTCGGGGTGTGAGTCGCCCTGAATCCCGAACGAAAAGGTTTCTGAAGGTGAAGAAATTATTGACTGAGTGCTTTGTGCCGATTGTCTATTTCGTCGCCAAAATATTCCCGTCGCAGATATACCTAATATGAATATAGTACATAACAAAATATATACATTCTTCGTCATATTACTGAGCTAAATTGTTACATGCTGTGCGACAGTACTGATAATCTCCACAGGCAAGACCGGAAGAAGCAGACTCACATGCTTGTTTGCATTGTTGTTGATTACCACTGGTCGTGAATTTTGAATAGTCACCATCCCGACCGAGTATTGATGGAATTGTAAACGTCTTAAACGTCGTATTTTTACTAAAATCGTATGTGGCCGCGGCATCACGGCATGCCTTGTGAAGAGATGCGTCACCTCCGAGACAATCACAGCAGTCTTTACTTGCCCGTTCGTCTTTTGTATTTTCAAGACATGTACTATAAGAGGAATATACTATCGAAGTATCCGTCTTCTTTTCTGAATTTTGAGAACCTTGTGCACCGATTTTTTTTGTTTGACTCTTTTGATTTACATCTGTGACACTTGGGATTGGCGTATCTATGTTAATTGCGGGAATAGCGACCTGATTTTGTGAAGTTGGAAGTGTTTTTTTACCGTAGAGATCCCTCATCATACCTCCGAAAACTGCGATAAATATAATCGAAAGTGCACCGATAATTATTTTTTCTTTTGAAGTTATTTTATTCATACACTATTTCCTTTCTTATTCATGAATTATTTTCCAAACAGAAAATCGGTATTTGCGACTGTTGGGAATGCAATTTTCTCTGAATACAGATAAGCTGAAGTATTTGGGCATGTGTACCCATCTATATTTTTAATTTTCGCCAAATTCGTCTTTTGAGTGGCTGTGAGAGTTTTCCCGACAGTTGAAAATGAAGTAGCGTAGTAATACGATATTTCGCCGTCCAACTGACCATATTCTTTTGCAAGAGCGTAGACTTTTGTTTCATCGATCGTATTACCGGTAAGTGCCTTGCGAAGTTCTGTAGAAATAGCCCGTCGTTTTTCTACTATAGAATTAATAGCCGTTCGCTGTGTATTGACGATAGCAGTAATGATCGGTTTTTGGGTACTAGATAATGCGGCTATAAATGCTTCTCCTTTGTCGCCAGTGATTGACTCATCAATCGTATAGCCGGCATTCCCCATGGCAGGAGCATCTTTGATGTAAAATCCTCCGAAATAGTCTCCTTGCCGTTCCGGACAAAAGTAGGTATCTGCTTCGACATTACCGGCATACCATCCGAACATTTCGCTTGCATAGGTCATAACGAGTACATGTTCGTCATGTGTCAGGCTTTTTTTATCAACCTGGTCGGCAAGCGATGCCCATGAAGCAAATCCTCCTTTGACCATCGCATCTAGAAATGCTTTTTGATCCGCACTTATAGACCGTATTATTTCAGAAAATAGTTGTGCTCTTTGGAGACTAATTTTTGCATCCAGCACATAGAGATCTGCAGAATACTGCATGACTGCTGATTTACTCAGGCCGGTACTACCTGAGGGAATAGTTCCGTCAAGTTGACGGCGAAATGCTACCATAAGTGGAAACCGTTTGTAGGCAAATTCATTCACAAGACTGGCCTGAGTTTTAGCCAGAGCAATCATTTTTGCTTTTTGCGTATCATTTAATGTTTTCAAGACATTGTTGGCAGCATTCGTGACAAAGTCAGTGCTATGTCCTTTGCCAGCCTGGGTGGTATCACGGAGATATTGGAATCCAAAAAAGTCGGCAACTTTTCCAGGCGGCAAGAATGAATCGGAGCACGTATTTCCGGTTAGAAAGCCTAACCCATCAAATGCAAGCGTGTTCAGTTGCGCCTGATCGGATATAGCCTGCTCGATGCTGTATGAACTTTGGCCACCGCTTTGAGCCTGATTTGCTTTTGCCGGAGATTTTGATGTGCTGGTATTTTGTGCTCCGGTTGGCTGTGATAAACCTTGATTACTATTCTGTTTTCCTACAAGGTCATTCTTTTTACATGCCATAACTCCAGGCTTATCATCACATGTTCCCTGGACTACTGCTTCTTTATCGGTAAATTCACAACTATCTCCAATCGCTTTATTTGTACAAGCACTGATTGCTGCTTCTGGAGGCATATTTTTCCCGTTTCCCGATGTGACTTGTGTATTTCCATCTGCTTTAGAAATATTTTTTCTGGAAACATACCAATATGCTCCAGAAGAGAGAATGCCCACTACAAGAACGCCACTGATGATGAGAATCGGAGTCGAGATAGATGTATTCGGAACAGCAGGTATTTGGTTGTTCATGTTCAGAGGAGTTTCATTTTTGATAACAGGCTCATCTGTAGCTTGAGTCGTGACAGTATTTTCTTTCATATACATAAAGGCTAACAAATATATTCTTGGAAATTGCTTAAAAAATTATCCTTGCGTATCCGGCAACTCTACTGTAAAGGTCGTTCCTTTCCCAATTTCGCTTTCAACAGATATATTTCCTGAATGTCGATGTATAATCTGTGAGGCAATTGATAATCCTAATCCATATCCGTGTATTTTCGTTTTAGATCTGGAAGTGTCTCCACGAAAAAACCTTTCGAAGACATGCGGTATATCAGATTTTTGGATTCCTATTCCAGCATCTTTTATTGCCAGATATATCTTTCCATTTTTGTGACTAAGTAATACATCAATTTTTCCATGAGGTTTATTATATTTCAATGCATTATCAAGGATATTAGTTACTACTTCACGTAGTCCTGATTCATCTCCCACAATAGCTATTGGAATGGTTTTTATTGTAATTTGTATGTGATGTGTGTTTGTTTTCTGTGACACCCTTTTAACGCAATCTTTCACCAAATCATCCAGCTGTACATGGCTAAATGATGTTTTTTTGGACAATCCGGAATATTTTTCGATTACCAATAATTTATTGGCTAACACTTCCAGGTTATGTACGTCATCCAAGTTGCTTTCAAGAAGGTTCTTCATTTGTGTGTAGGGAATAGGACCCATTTTGAGTGTCACTTCAATTGCTGTTTTCAGCATGGTGAGCGGTGTGCGAAGTTCATGTGATGCATTTGCGATAAACGCTTTCTGATCTTCAAGCATTATTTCAATTGGACGAAGCGTTATTCCTGCCAGCAAATATGACGCAATACCGGATAATCCCATGACCAGCATGTTTGCCAATAATAAAGAGAAAAGTAATTGGTTTCTTGAATTTATGTATATTGCTTTGATTTCGTTGTTGAGAGGTGGGTCGACGAGTTCCGGCTTGAGATCTTTTGGGTCGGGAAGCGGTTTGGGAAGTACGATTTGTAATTTCTCGGCAATTATTTTTTGTTGTTCACGGCGGGCGCTGCGAAGAAGTTCAGCATTGAGAGATGTGTATACAACTGTGCTGAATATTGCTGAGACGATGATTAGTATGATGACATACCAGAGAGTAAGGGTCATTCTTGCTTTAGTAAATGGATTAGTCATAGGTATCGATTTTATATCCGTATCCCCGGACTGTGAGGATTAACGGTTTTTCTTTCGGGAATGGTTTTTCAATTTTCTCTCTAAGATAATTAACATATACCTCCACGGTATTGGGTAAAATATCATCGTCATAGCTCCAGACATTTTGGATAATTTCTTCTTTGTTTTTTGCTTCGCCTTTGTGTTTTAATAAATATTCCAACAGAGCGTATTCCCGCTTTGAAAGATGTATTATTTTTCCAGCCCTCTTCACTTCATGTTTTGGCATATCCATGTAGAGTGTTCCCAATGTATATATGGTCTCGATCTGCTTCCGAGGTCTCCTTGACAAGGCTCGCACTCGGGCGATGAGTTCTGCAAACACGAAAGGCTTAACCAAATAATCATCTGCACCGGAGTTCAGACACAGTATCTTGTCGTCAGTTGCACCTCTGGCTGTAAGAATAAGTATGGGCGTGTGTATATGTTCTTTATTTCGGAGGGTGTTGATAATCTCCTGACCGGATATTTTCGGAAGCATAAGATCAAGTATGATCACATCGTACGATTCCGTAACAGCTAAATCTAAACCGGCTTCTCCATCAAAAGCTAGGTCAACTGACCAAGACTCAAGTTCGAGTCCTGTTTTCATAAACTGAGCAATTTTATGTTCGTCTTCCACAACGAGAATCTTCATATTTGTTATATTATACTAGAGTAAATCTTGGAAGGAGCTTAAAGAATCATGAAAATTACTAGTCTAAAAGGAGAGTAAATAGGTTCGAACGTCGTCCATTGCCCGGAGCATTAAAGGATTTTGAAGCCAGAGCATGGTATTTTGGCTTTATGATATCCTCTCCTATTCAGGTTCGAACGTCGTCCCCGCCACGGCGGGTAAACATTGCCCGGAGCAATCCAAAAAAAGCTCTATATCAAATTACTTTCATTTGATAA